>JADFOC010000481.1 GCA_022563075.1 Pseudomonadota bacterium | reverse complement strand
ACTTAGTTGATGTATCGTGGAAATACATGAATGATATTACTTAGATGGAAAATGAGTATTGGAGGATTCCACTTTAACCAAGTTGCCATGTTCTCTGATTCTTATTAAAACTATCTTTTCATTCGTAGCCTTTGGAAAAGCTAATCGATCTCCTCTCAGCAGCACTACAAGTTGACTACAAATTGAGCAAGGACGCTCAGTAGTTAGCCCTAAACCAGCTCCATTAATCGCTGGATTTTGGCATGCAGGTGCATTATTCTCACGTACCCGCGCCCGAGTACTGTGCATTCGTCTATTAATGCGAATTTCGGGTCATTGGGACACAAGAATGCCTGCCATTGGCCCGATTCAGGACCTTCGATTTGGGCTTGAATTGAGACCACATTGCATAGCATGAAGTAAAGGCTGCAAGCCAGAGCTAGAGAAGGGTCAGAATTACTTTTATGAGAAAAACACCCACGGTTAAATCTCCCACCCGCAATAAACCAAAAACAAGCAAGAAATACGTATTTGCCTTCGGTCGCAAGACTGCCGGCAATGCCAGCATGCGAGAATTGCTAGGGGGCAAAGGCGCCAATCTGGCAGAAATGGCGTCAATCGGTTTGCCAGTGCCTCCAGGTTTTACGATCAGCACTGAAGTCTGCACTTATTATTATAAGCACCACCAACGCTATCCAACTGCGCTACGAAAATCGGTAGCCGACGCAATTAAGCAGATTGCAGACCAGATCAGCAAGCGCTTTGGCTCCCGCAAAAACCCCTTACTGTTGTCAATTCGTTCAGGTGCCAGAGATTCCATGCCAGGCATGATGGATACCATACTCAATCTGGGTTTGAATGATGAAACTGTAGAAGGTTTGGCCATTGCATCCGACAATCCGCGATTCGCCTGGGATTGCTATCGCCGCTTCATACAGATGTACGGTGGTGTCGTTATGAGAGTACAGTCTCGCACCGAAGAAGAAAAGGAACCCTTTCACGCAATTCTGGACGCGTTAAAGCACTCTCTCGACGTGAAAGCAGACAGCGACCTCACCGTTATCGACCTCAAGGAATTGGTAAAGCGTTATAAAACACTGATTAACAAGCGCACCCACAGTGCGTTTCCACAAGATGTGATGCAACAACTATGGGGCGCAGTTGGTGCCGTACTGAGTTCCTGGAAAAACGAACGCGCCGTCCTCTATCGTCAACAGTACGGGATTCCCGCTGAGTGGGGAACTGCGGTGAATGTGCAAGCCATGGTATTTGGCAATGCCGGGGATGATAGTGCCACCGGTGTAGCGTTCACCCGTGATCCAGCCAATGGCGAGAAGGTCTTCTATGGTGAATACTTGATCAATGCACAAGGTGAAGATGTGGTTGCCGGTGTGCGCACGCCCAACGCTATCAGTGACATGGCATCAGAACTGCCCAAGAGCTTTCGCAAACTGGAGCAAGTCCGTAGCAAGCTGGAGCGGCATTTTAAGGACATGCAAGACTTTGAATTCACTATTGAAAATGGCCGTCTGTTTATACTGCAAACGCGCAACGGCAAACGCACGGGTCTGGCAGCAATAAGAATCGCAGTAGAGATGCAGAAAGAACGATTAATGACCCAGGAAACTGCCTTGCTCAAAATTCCCGCCGAATCAATTGATTCCCTGTTGGTTCCAGTTTTTGATGCCAAGGCTTTGAAGGCGGCCAAAGTAATTGCGCGAGGACTGCCTGCGGGGCCCGGCGCCGCCACCGGACGCATCGCATTTACTGCGGCATCGGCAGAAATAGAATCCCGCAAGGGCAATAAGGTCGTGCTCTGCCGCACAGAAACTTCTCCGGATGATTTCAAAGGCATGCTGCATTCGCAAGGTATTCTCACGTCGCGTGGCGGAGTCTCATCACACGCTGCTTTGGTGGCGCGTCAACTGGGCAAGGTTTGCGTTTGTGGCGCCGCCGATATCAATATTAATTATGGAAAAGGTACTCTTACCGCTGGCAAGGTGGTGTTGCGAGAAGGTGATTACATATCAATCAACGGCAGTACTGGCGCAATCTACAAGGGCATGATCGAAAGCGCCGACTCTGAAGTGAAGCGTGTTCTTGATGGCGGATTAAAACCCGCCAAAAGCTATACCTATCAACTGTTTCAGACAGTCATGAAGTGGGCCGACAAACATCGCACGCTAAAAGTTCGTGCCAATGCAGACACACCAGCAATGGCAAGAGCTGCCGTATCTTTTGGCGCGGAAGGCATAGGGCTATGCAGAACAGAACATATGTTCTTCGATGGCGAACGCATCGATTACATGCGACAAATGATTTTAGCCGTTGACGAAGTACAGCGACGAGCCGCACTCAAAAAATTATTACCCTTCCAGAAGAAAGACTTTATTGGACTGTTTAAGGCGATGAACGGTAGACCGGTCACCATACGCTTGCTGGATCCACCGCTACACGA
>JADFOC010000480.1 GCA_022563075.1 Pseudomonadota bacterium | reverse complement strand
CCTGGACGGCGTCATGCGCGCTGCTGAAATAGGATAATCATCATGGCGTATATGCATATTGGCAAAGATTTCGTTCCACCAGATGTGGCCGGTAAGGTCACCGGTAGGATTAAGTATTCAGAAGACTACACCCGAGAAGGGATGGTCTACGCAAGATTGCTCACCAGTCCCATTCCCCATGCGCGAGTATTAAATATCGATGCGACGGCGGCATTGGCGATGGAGGGGGTATTCGGCATTCTCACGGCGGATGATGTTTATCCAGATGGCGAACCGGTCGGTACCGGTTTAAAGGTTCTGACTAATGAGCCTACACTGGTGGGTGAGCCCATACTGGCGCTGGCAGCGGTGGATGAAAAGACCGCCGAATCGGCGATCGAAGCAATCTCAGTAACATTCGAGAGATTGCCCTTCGTGCTCGATCCCATAGATAGCCTGGAAGAAGGTGGCCCGGATGCTTACGACGGCGGCAATACCTTCGTCTTCCGCCAAGGTTTCACCCAAGAGAAGTGGACCTCGGATCAGGTAGCCAGTTTCCGTGCCGGTAACGAGCCAACCGCCGAGCCACAACAGCAATTTGCCTATGGCGATCTGGATGCGGCCTTCGCCGAATCAAGCTTTGTTTATGAGAGCGCGTTCACCACGGCGGGTTACCCGCACCATTCCATGGAGCCACGCAGCGCCATGGCTTATTGGGAAAATGGCAAGCTCTATCTGCACGGCACCTCACAGAGTCTGACCGCGATGGCAGATGGCATGGCCCGCATCGTCGGTGTGCCCCAGGAAGACTTCGTCTTCATCAATGAAGCAACCGGCGGTGGCTTCGGCCAACGCGCCAGAGCTGGCAGTATTCCTAGCATGGCCATTCCCGCCAAGCTGTCGCAAAAGATCAATCGACCGGTGATGATGCGCATAACTCGCGAAGAAGAATTCACCATCGGTGGTGCTCGTGTCGGCTTCCAGGGCTGGATCAAGTGCGGTTTTAAACCAGACGGCACCATGGCAGCGCTGGACTTGTGGATTGTTTCCGATAATGGCGGTAAAGGAGGCGGTGGCGATGCGTTCTCAGCGGCTGACTGCATCAGTATTCTTTACCAGACGGAAGCCTTGCGCTTCCGCGGCACCGGGATTGGTAGCAATACCGGCCACCGCGGCGCTCAGCGTGGGCCAGGACAAAACCAGATTGCCGCTATCATGTCCCCGATCCTCGATAAGGCTGCCGCCGAGCTGGGCATCGACAGATTGGAGATTCGTAAAATAAATGCCGCCCAGAATGGCGACGTCGGTGGACCCAGGCGTCAACCGCTCACCAGTGCTTACATGCCTGAGGCGCTGGAACAAGCTGCAGCCCTGTTTAATTGGGACGAGCGAAAATCACGTTCACGGCAGCGAAATGGCAGCAAGGTAATCGGTCTCGGCATCGGTCAGGGCTATCACACTGCCGGCCGTAGTGGCATGGATGGCCTGGTGCGACTGACAGCAGATGGTCGCCTGCAAGTTCACAATGGCGTGGGCAACCTCGGGACATACTCCTATGCTTCCACTTCCAGAGCCGCCGCCGAAGTGCTGCAAATACCTTGGGAAAGAACCGACATCATTACCGGCAGAACCGATCGCCATCTGCCAATCACTTCAGCGCAGGATGGCAGTAACTCCATCTTCACTAATACCCGGACCAATTATGGCGCCGCACAAGACCTCTTGGCGAAGATGAAGGAGATCGTTGCCATGGATCTCGGTGGTGATGTCACGGATTACGACATCGCAAATGAGCGCGTCTTTCGCATCGCCGATGATTCCATTGGCATGACTTACGCGGAAGTGGCGCAACGGGGGATTGAGCTCGGTGGCAAGTTTACCGGCGAAGCCGAATTGCCCGAAGATCTGAATGCTTTCACCAAGATCTCAGTAGACCGACTAGCGGGTTCTGCCCTGATGGGCATTTATAAGGACCCACGTCATGCCAATAACCCCCCTGGATTCACCGCGACATTGATTGAAATTGAGTTGGATACCGAAACCGGCAAGTACGAGATTCTGGACCTGGTCAGTATCGCCGAGTGTGGCACGGTAGTGCATCCCCAAGGGTTGAAGAATCAGCTGGTAGGTGGTGCTGTTTGGGGAATCGGCTTATCGGGTTACGAACGACATCTATATGACCCGCAGAATGGGTTGCCTGCCAGCACCGGTTATTGGCAGAGTAAGGTGCCTACTATTTTGGATACACCGGCCAAGATTCAAACCGGGTGGGTAGATCTACCCGATCCAGAAAACCCGGTGGGTGCTCGCGGTGTCGGTGAGCCCACTATGGGCGCGGTATCAGCCGCATTAACCGCAGCAATTTCGGACGCGTTGGATGGCCACATCTTCAATGCTTCCCCAATTACCGCAGACATGATCATTAACCACGTAGCAGATGTATCCGAAGACGCGATACC
>JADFOC010000479.1 GCA_022563075.1 Pseudomonadota bacterium | reverse complement strand
GGCGCCCAGGTTGGCGGGCTGTTGCGCCGGGGCGTCAAGCCAGCGCGGATAGGGGTTTTCCTCGTACTGGGCGCGGACGGCCTTTGAGGTGGCGTCGGTGATCGGGCCCAAGGTTTCTATTTTTTCCAGCGGAGTGATGGGATCCATGAGTGGCGGCCCGATCAGCAATGTGCTAACCACAGGTCCTCTCTCCATTCCAGCGATGGTTCGCATCGGAATCACTAAAGAATATGCAGCAGGTGTTGAAGCCTGTGCTTCCACCGGAGGGGTTTTTATGCCTCCGATTATGGGAGCAACTGCATTCGTCATGGCCAGCTTTCTAAACGTCAGTTATGTCACGGTTGCAATAGCAGCCATTGTCCCATCTGTTCTGTATTTCTTTGGTTTGTTTATGCAGATCGATGCCTACTCCGCCCGCAAGAAGCTTAAAGGGCTGCCTCGTGAAGAATTGCCCAAGCTCGGTCAGGTATTTAAGGAAGGCTGGTAATTCATCGGTGTATTTGTCGCTCTGATCTGGATGCTGGTATATATGCAAAGAGAGGCAGTTGCCCCCTTTTATGCGACTGCATTGTTGCTCGTTATTAATCAATTTACCATGCATCGGCTATCTGCAGAGAGATTTATGCAGTTGGTAGCGCAGATGGGCAAACTGTTAGCCGAATTGGCAGGTATTCTCGCTGCGATCGGACTCATTATTGGTGGTCTCGCGGTAACTGGTATTGCTGGCACCATAGCCAATGATCTGGTTTACCTCGCCGGTGACAACGTACTCTTATTGCTGATCATGGGCGCACTAACCAGTTTTATCCTGGGCATTGGCATGACGGTTACGGCAACCTATATTTTCCTCGCCATCGTGCTGGTACCGGCGTTGACTAGTGCGGGTCTGGATCCGCTGGCAAGTCATATGTTTGTCATGTATTGGGGCATGCTTAGTTTTATTACGCCGCCGGTGGCACTGGCAGCATTTGCGGCTGCCTCGGTGGCTCAGGTGTCACCCATGCGCGCAGGATTTGAGGCGATGCGACTCGGCGCCATCATCTACTTCGTGCCCTTTTTCTTCGTCTTCAATCCGGCTTTATTGTTACAGGGATCAGCCCTGGAAAATATCCAGGCGATCTCGACAGCACTGATTGGTGTCGCCCTGGTGTCTGCTGCCCTGCAGGGCTATCTGATTGGCATTGGTGATTTAGGGGGAGCAGCAACGGGGGTGTTAATCCGTATCCTAGTCGGGATCTCTGGTCTAACCCTGGCGCTTCCGGCGGGTGGCTTATTCGGCTTTAGTCAAATTCTTCTTTTGAGTGTGGCAGTCATATCTCTTGCCACTGCGCTAGCTCTGCGATTAATTTTTACGCCAAAAACCCGGGCTGGCGACGCTGTCGATCAAGCCGCATCATCTTCGCAATAATTATCCTATGAAAGCAATCTCCAGTGTCTCTGGTCTACTGATCAAGAATCGTGAGAGTCCTACGTTAAAAATAGTTATTTAATAGCACCAAGACAGGCACTCCGGGGGAGCAGTATAGGTGAAATTTCTGCGGGAAATGAAGAGAATCAAGCGGCTGAAATTCAGCGTTTTCGTTATCGTGTTTTTGAGTTACAGCGTGGCTGCGCAGCAGGCAACCCTGATCGGGAGCGTAGTCAACATCCTTGTGGTAACCTTCGGAGATCAAGCATTTCAGGTGGAATTAACCCTCGTTGCCGATACCGATCCCATTGAATTATTGCTGGTCAAAGCAGTTGAACTTACCGATTTTAGTACCGAGGGAGCCAGCACCTTCGATGGCAGCACCCTGGCTGTTCCTTCCCTCGATGTAGACGGAGTAGCCTACTGGGCGAATTTTAGTTTGCTTAGCACAGAACCGCCGGTCTTTGTATTCGTCGATGCCGGAGTAGCTGGCACTTCGCCGCCCCAGAGTTGCACCCGCCCAGAACTCGACCCTTCCCACGGTCCCGATAATCCGGAGATTATTGCGGGATTCTCCGTTCCTCCTAGCGAATTAGTAGATGGCGGTCCCGGCGCGGACGGCATTCCCTCTATCGACAACCCTTTATTTACTCAGGACTTCGGCTCACAACTAATATCACCTCTTAGCATGGTCGTAGGGGTCAAGATCGGGGACGATGTACGTGCCTATTCTCATACTGTATTGGATTGGCATGAAGTTGTTAATGATGAGTTTGTGATCGATGGGCAGCAGCAATCAGTCAGCCTGAGTTACTGTCCTCTAACCGGATCTGCGATGCTGTGGCTAGGCAAGATGGAATCGTCTGATCCGACCTTTGGCACGTCCGGAAGACTCTATAATTCAAATCTGGTCTTGTTTGACCGGGAGACTTTGTCTTTTTGGTCGCAGATGCTCGAGCAGGGCATTAATAGTGTCGAGCGACTGACTATTCCCGACAGACTCCAGGTAGTTGAAACCACTTGGGCAACCTGGC
>JADFOC010000058.1 GCA_022563075.1 Pseudomonadota bacterium | reverse complement strand
CAGGATTGCCCTATACCGGCGGCTGATGGATAATGCGTTGTAACAATAGTAACGACAGTTTAGCAACAGGCGTTCGATTCGATGATGTCTGGAAAGTTCCGATCATGGCCGACACCGGACTCGCGGTGGTGGCTGGAACTCCGTAGCGGGCATTCGACGAACACCCGGTACTGTGTCAGGTAGATTGTTGCAAGATTGAGACAAGAATCCTGGGTGCTAGATGATCGACTTCACCAGGAAATGTTTTTATGCTGACCCCGCGACATTCCCTTCGAACCAAAGACTAAGGAAACACCATGAACATTAAACTCGCTCGTCTTGGCATTGTTTGCGCCCTAGTTCTCTTCACCTTGCCACTGAGTGCCCAGCGAGAGAATTGGACACGGTCATTTCCCGGTCATCGCGTGATTGGCAATCTTTACGCCGTTGGGACCTACGACCTCGGCGTCTTCCTGCTTACATCAGAAGACGGGCACATCTTGATCAATACGGGGCTGGAGGATTCAACCGCGATGATTCGGGAGAATATCGAAGCGATGGGCTTTCAATTGGCGGATGTGAAGATCCTGCTGACGATGCAGGCACATTGGGATCACACCGCCGCGCTCGCCGAGATCAAGGACATCACCGGTGCGCAGATGTGGGCCACCGCCGGTGATGCACCGATCCTGGAAGATGGCGGTTTCAGCGATCCTCATTTCGGCGGTCGCGTATCGTTTAAGCCGGTGGGCGTCGATAAGATCATCGCGGATGGCGACTCGATCGAATTGGGGGGCACGCGGCTGACGGTAATTGAGACCCCCGGGCACACCACAGGGAGTTCCAGTTACACCATGCAGGTAAGCGAAGCCGGTCGCGACTACCATGTGGTCATCGCCAACATGGGCACGATCAACGCGGGCAAGCAGTTAGTGGTTGATCCAACCTATCCGGGTGTGGCCGATGATTTTGCCATGACCTTCCGTAAGCAGAAGGCGTTGCAGGTTGATGTCTGGGTCGCGGCACACGGCGGCCAGTATGGCCTGCATGACAAGTATCAGGCGGGGCAGGATTACAGCCCGGATACCTTCGTCGACCCGGAGGGCTTCCTCGCCGCAGTAGAACGTCTTGAGGGATTGTTTCTTGCGCAAATTGCTCAGGAAAAACGAGGCAAATAGCCAGCTGGAAGATCCCGGTCAGAGGAAATTTAAACAGCGTTGCAGGTCCGCCATTGGCGAAAGCCAGCCCCTTATTGGCTTCAGGCTTCTAACTTGCGCTTGCCCTTCAGCAGGCTCTTGAACACGTCGGACAGGGTCTTGTATTTTAAATCGCTGAACTCTCCAGCGTCGAGAAAAATGCGATAGCAGCTGGGACAGGATTCCATCCAGATGTGGGTTTGTTCCGGGTCGACGATCTTGTCCATGGTGAAGTGGCAGTACGGGCATTCGATGTCGTCAATCTTATCGTATTTCTTACCCAGCGCCGCGGTACCGATGTCGAGGAAGGATTCGGTCATCCACCCATCGAGCATCTTCGAAAGCATGCGCTCTTCCACCAGTAGACCATAGCAATTATTACAGCGATCGATGCTGATCTCTTCATGGCGTTTGGTTTCCATCTCGCCTTTACACTTGGGACATTCCACGTTGGACTCCTGTAGACGGCATTTACCGCCCGATAGTAGCGAATCGTTACCAAATATCAAGCAATCCTAAATAATTTCTTGGACTACCCGGGATGCGCTAATTTCTTGAGGAACGCGCAGCAGCTACGGGGTAAAAAGCAGACATAGACAGCGTGTTTTACATTTAGGTTGATCCTCGGCTATTCAGCATAGATGCCGTATCCTCTAAGCGTATCACTGTTACTTGATCTGCAAGCCCCGACTGCTATAACCTGCAGAGCAAGATTTTCGCAAATTCTTCACTCAGCGTTACACAATACTGGAGTAAATTGATGAATATTCCTCGTTTTAAAAACACTCTGAAAATTGGTTTCATGCTGTCAGTCTCATTACTGTTAGTCGGGCAGAGTAATTCCCAGGATAACGATAAGCAGTTAGAGATAACTACAGATTTGTTTAAATGCCTCACCGAGATGGCGAAGTCAGATTCAGGTTCCTACTTCGTCGACAATATTCTCGGTGATCTGGCAGCCACAATCGAAGTGGCCAATTCAGAATCCGGCGGCGAATACCCGGCGGGCTCACTGGTGTCCTTGATTCCAACCGAAGTGATGTTGAAGCACCAATCGGGTTGGAATGAAGAGACTAACGACTGGGAATTTTTCGAATTGAATGTTTCCGCAACCGGGTCCGAAATAATCAGTCGAGGTACCACCGATGTTATCAATCGATTCGGCGGTAACTGCTTCGGCTGCCATCAGCTGGCTCGACCCGAGTGGGACCTCATCTGTGGTAGCGATCACGGTTGTGCCCCACTGCCGATCGATCGCGCAACCATAATGGCTATTCAAGATGGTGACCCGAGATGCATGAAGGAAAACGATGACGATCTGTAATAGTGGCTGGTTGTCGATGTAGAGGGCGTTAAGATATTCTCGCGTTACCCCACAATCAGGTGCCGGATCACTGTCAAGCAATGAAAGATTCCATGAATAATCTGTTAGGTGTTGTCCTGTCGATATTTCCGCTTGCTCTATGGGCGGCAAGCGCCGTGGAATACGACGTGTCGTTCAACAATGCGGTACATCACGAGGCGCAAATTACCGTGACCTGGCGCGATATTGGTGATGAGCCATTGCAGATACGCATGAGCCGCTCGTCCCCGGGTCGTTACGCGATCCATGAATTCGCCAAGAATGTGTATCGGGTTACGGCGCATGATGGGCGAGGGATGCCGCTAACATTCACCAGACCCAGCCCCTATCAATGGGACATCGCCGGCCATGATGGTACGGTAACGGTTAGCTACACGCTGTATGCCGACCGGGCAGGAGGCACTTACTCGGGTATCGATCTCACCCATGCGCACTTGAATATACCTGCTACCTTTATGTGGGCGCGAGGATTCGATGAGCGTCCGATCGAGGTGACATTCAACCCTGTGGATGAGAGCTGGAAAGTTGCGACTCAATTAGTGCCAACTGATGATCCCTATGTCTTTACCGCGCCCGATCTACAATACTTCATGGACAGTCCCGTCGAGCTCAGCGATTTTTCCGAACGCAGTTGGCAGCTGTCATCGAATGGCAAAACCTACACCATAAGGCTTGTGGTACATCATGACGGTATTGAGGCAGACGTGGATGTGTATCTCGAGATGGCTAAGAAGGTCGTCGATGCACAAGTAGAGATTTTCGGTGAACTGCCTGATTTTGACTATGGCACTTACACCTTTATTGCGGACTACCTGCCCTATGTTGCCGGCGATGGTATGGAGCATCGCAACTCAACGATCATTGTAAGTACCCAATCATTGCACCAGGCAGATTTCGAGCAACAGCTCAGCACTCTGTCACATGAATTCTTTCATGCCTGGAATGCAGAACGGATTCGGCCGCATCGGCTCGAACCGTTCAATTTCGAGCAGGCCAACCTGTCACTCAATCTCTGGTTCATGGAAGGCTTCACCTCCTACTACGGACCGCTGGCTATTCGCCGCGCCGGCGAATCAACCATTAAGCAATACGCCGAAACCATAGCGCGGGCCATCAATACGGTATCATTTTCGCCGGGCCGTTCGTTTGCCTCATCGCAAGGCATGAGTACCCAGGCGCCGTTCGTCGATAGTGCGACGTCGATAGATCCGGTTAATTTCGCCAACACGTTTATCTCCTATTACACCTATGGTGCGGCTATCGGACTGGCACTCGATCTCACCCTGCGTGACCGGTTCGATGGGGTGACGCTGGATTCCCTGATGCGGCAGGTTTGGCTGGTTCACGGCAAGACCGAGCTGCCTTATACCACCGATGATTTGCGCGAGGCGCTTTCCCAGGTAACTGGCAACCAACGTTTTGCGGATGATTTCTTTGCCAGCTATATCACCGGTCAGGAATTGCCGGACTATGAATCGCTGCTCGCCAACGCCGGCTTATTGCTGCGCAAGGCCAACGGTGGCGAGGCCAGTGTGGGACGAGTCAGATTAAATTTCGAAGGCCGTGAGGCACTGATCACTAACAATACGCTGATCGGCAGTCCCTTGTATGAGGCCGGGCTCGACCGCGGCGACCAGATTCTGGCGCTCGACCGCCTCCACATAGAAAGTCAGGGTCACTGGGACGACGCGGTCCAGCGCTACCAACCGGGTGACACGGCGACGATTCGTTACCTTCAACGTGGCATCGAAAGAGCGGCGGAGATCAGATTCGAAGAGGACCAGCAACTCGAAGTCGTTAGCTATGAATCTGCCGATAGGGAGGTGAGCGAAGCACAATTCGCCTTTCGCCGGAGTTGGCTGGGAACCGATAGCGTAAAATAACGAAGTATTTCCAGTTCTAGATATTCGACAGAACGAATCCCTTCGTTTTGGGGTCATAACAGTATTATGCCAAGACTCTGTTTCAACTCAATCTATTATCCCGCGATAAATGCAAGTAACTGGGACGGCTGCGCTACCTTCAGAAGAATTCTCGCGGGATTTCTAGTATTAGCTCTTTTTTTATTCGCAAGTAATCCAGCGTTGGCAGCCGATCAAATCGACGAAAGCTTCGTAACTCGACTGGTACAGGTGCTCTCTGGCGACCAGCAACTAAGCACCGAGGCACTGGACGAGCTGTCCGATACCTGGCAACTGAGCTACGTTGCGCCTCTGCTGGAAACGATTTCACTGATGCGAAATCGACCGAGGGTGATCCAGATATTTGAAGTGTTAAGAACGAATACCGGCGAGGCGTTCAATTTTGATATTCAGCGCTGGTATGGGTGGTTGTGGAATCAACAATATGAAATGGCGCCGGAATACGCCGAATATAAGGCCTGGTTGTTTGCCAGTATTGATCCTCGGTTCCGCGGCTATTTTAGTCGAGGCCGAAACAGTACCGTGCGCCTGGATGAAGTCAGGTGGGGTGGGGTAATTCAGGATGGCATTCCGCCACTGCGTTTCCCGGAAATGATCGATGCGGCGGATGCCGATTATCTTGACGACAGGAATATTGTTTTTGGGTTAGAGATCAACGGGGATGCGCGCGCCTACCCAAAACGTATCCTGGCCTGGCATGAGATGTTTGTGGACCGTATCGCCGATATTCCCCTCATCGGTGTTTACTGTACGCTTTGTGGCTCGATGATTATTTATGAAACCCAGCAAGGCGATACCAACTATCAAATGGGTACCAGCGGCTTCCTGTATCGTTCCAATAAATTGATGTACGACCAGGACACGCAATCGTTGTGGAATACCCTGTGGGGAAAACCGGTGATCGGGCCATTGGTGGGACAAAACATACAGCTAAAACGTCGCAGCGTAGTGACCACAAGCTGGGGAGCATGGCGCAGGCGACATCCCGACACCACAGTGTTATCGCTTAATACCGGATATCGAAGAGATTATGGCGAAGGTGTTGCCTATCGAGATTATTTCGCCACGGACGAGTTGATGTTCAATGTCCCGGAACTCGATAGGCGCTTAAAAAACAAGGACGAGGTGCTGGGAATCATCTTGCCGGAGTACCCGGATCAGTCCCTGGCAATTGCCGTAGAGT
Source organism: Pseudomonadota bacterium (assembly GCA_022563075.1). GTDB lineage: Bacteria > Pseudomonadota > Gammaproteobacteria > Pseudomonadales > Pseudohongiellaceae > UBA9145. The sequence continues at coordinate 3,937 of JADFOC010000058.1, read as the reverse complement.
ATTTGTCAGGACATCAACTATTGCATGAAGAAATCGGCGAGCTGCGTTTCGTTATTGTCACCGACGACGATGGTGCTAGCCGAGTTTTCGAAGCAAACGACACTCGATTTACCCAGTGGAATGGCGACGACGTTCTAACCGATGAGGAAGGGCAGCGGTGGCGGCTCAGCGAGTCTCGATTAATCAATGATCAGGGAACGGAGTTATTGCGCCTGCCCGCTCATCGTGCCTTCTGGTTCGGTTGGTATTCTGCCTACGATCAAACCCGACTGATACACTAGAACCACCGCCGGCAAATTGCACAGACTTGCGTTTCGAATAGTCAGGGTCAGGCCCAGATCGCCCCAGTTGGAAATAGATCGATGTAATCCCGCGCGTATTGCTCTACAATCCTGATCAATAATAAGAGCATTGGATTGTCGTGTTTAGTTCATCTGTGTCTTTACCTACCTGGTTCTTCATAGTCCTGCTTCTGGTTGCTGGCTACGCGGTGGTGAGCAGTGTCTTGTTTCCCACCGCTCGTTGGTATGTGCGGCGACGGCTTAACAAAGCCGTAGATAAACTCAACGCCAGCCTGCAGATCAAAATTCGCCCCCTGCAGCAGACCAAGCGCCAGGTACTGATTGACCAACTGATGTTTGACCAGGAAGTCATCGCGTTGATCGAGTCCCAGGCGCAGCAGGACAACATCCCCCGAGATGTACTGCAGCAGAAAGTAAAAAGTTACGCACGGGAAATTGTCCCTTCTTTCAATGCCTATGTTTATTATCGCGTGTTTTACTGGTTGGCCAAAAAAGTCTCGCGATTTATCTATCGGGTTCGGGTTGGCGCCGCCGATCGAGATCTGCTGCAGGGGATCGATCCCGATGACACGGTAGTATTCGTGATGAACCACCGCAGCAATATGGACTATGTACTGATAAGTTATCTGGCGGCGGAGCGTGTGACTCTGTCATACGCAGTCGGGGAGTGGGCCAGGGTATTTCCATTGGAGATGCTTATTCGTGCCATGGGCGCGTTCTTTGTCAGGCGGGGCTCGCAAAATCCGCTGTATCGAAAAGTTCTGGAACGTTACATTTATATGGCCACCCAAAGCGGTGTCTGTCAGGCTGTGTTCTTGGAAGGAGGTCTGAGTCGTGACGGTTCGCTGGGCGAGCCTAAATTGGGGTTTCTGGATTACATGCTGCGCCACTTCGACTGGCAGACTGACCGCAATGTTGTCTTTGTTCCGGTCGGGATTAATTATGATCACGTACTCGAAGATCAAAATCTTTTAGATTGGGATAACAAAGCCAATCGTCTCAGCAAACGCCAGCATTTTATGAAATTGTGGCGATTCTTGAGGAAGAATTTGTTTGCTGGTTCTCGAGCGCGGTGGAGGCGTTTCGGTTATGCCAGCGTAAACTTCGGAGTGCCGGTATCGATGCGCGATTATTGCGAATCCAATGGTGTTGATTTTGCGCATTTGCACAAGGAACAACGCATTCCGAAAGTAGCCGAGCTCGCCGCATTTTTAATGGACGCACTGCGTTACGTGATGCCGATTCTGCCGGTTCCAATCATTGCGATAGTATTGATTCGAGCAGAAACGGAGTCGTTGTCATCACTGGAAATAATCAGCGGCTGCGACAATCTAATCGATGAAATGATTAAACGCGGCGCGGCAATGAGGCCGGATGAAAAGCCGCGCCATCGGACATTGTCCAATAGCTTGGACTTGCTGAAAGAGCGAAATATACTAATAGAACAAGATGATCGCTATAAGATCAATCCCGAGCATCGGTCGTTATTACTGTATTATGCGAATTCGATCGAACATTGGTGGAGATAGTGAGAACTGTCATCACCTCATAGAGTGTCAATAATTGTACAAGCTGCCCTTTATTCCTTGGTTAGATTGTTCTAAATAACATCACATCGATTAAACATCAGAGAAATTAATATGTATCAGGGAGTTCTACTGACGGATTCCAGTTCGTTGGCAGAATTAAAAGCTGACCACCTTAAGAGCCTTGCAGCACCCATGGATGCCTATTGGGAGGAAGCGCTGATCGGATATGCCGACCATTATGAATTAAAAATCGAGAGCGTTAGATCGGGTTTTTACTGCCTCAACACGGATAAGCAGTTAGTGGCACTTTATCTTTCGCCAGAAGTTGCGAATCACGGAGAGAAGGTTTTATCGTATATTGTCGATGAACACGAGGTGTCGGCTGCCCTGGTGGGGACGAATGACCCTTATTTTCTCGGTCTGTGTTTAGATATCGCAACCGGCAGTCAGGTACATACTCTGCTGTTTCAGGATAGCCAGACGAGTTCGATTGAACTGACGGGATTTGATCAGTTGTCCTTTGAGCTCGCCTCGGACGATGATTTTGCAGATGTTTTCGAACATTATTGTGCCACCAGCGGATCGTTTGACCTAGAAAGCGTCGAGTCTGGATATGCAGATATCAAAGGCTATGTTCGCTCGGTGATGGATGAGCACCAGATTTTTATGTTGCGACAGCAAGGTAAACTCATTGCAACAAGTGAGTGCCGATTCAGTAAGACGCAAAAGCCTTACGCCGACGTGGGCATGATTGTAGCCGGGAAGCATCGACGTAAAGGTGTCGGCAGCTATATTCTTGCTCGTACCAAGGCATTTTGCCACGAGCGGGATGCCATCCCGATTTGCTCTTGCGAAGCCGGCAACGTGGGCAGTAAAAAGGCGATCATCAGGGCTGGTTTTGTCAGTAGACACCGCATTCTCTTAACCAGTTTTGGCAGTTAATGTGGAATTGCCAATGGAGAAATCGAAGTGCAATCAGCAAATACAACGATTGCAGTATTGCTGAGAGTGGGTCTCGCTGCCTGATACGTTACCACCCAATACTTACACCTCGATAATTATGCTGGCGGCATTTACAACCGTGGTGACCGCAATTGGCAGCGGACCTGGGCTGCTGCGGCGGAGAATATTGTACGGTGTACAAAATGGCGCGAATCAGTATCCGGGAACGAGAGCGTATAATTGAGTCCAGGCAGGTGTAGTCTGGTAAATAAAAATCCTGGCAATCGAACGAAGTTACGGAGGCTGCAAGTATGAACCGCCATCTAATGATTATTCTCACCGGTTTAGTGTTTATCTTAAATTCTTGTGACGACCAGGCCTCAAGTATTCCAGCGCCGCAAAACACGCAAGCAAGCAGCACCAATCTGGAACCCGAAGAAATTTTTGTCGAATTTAACCTGCCCGAAATTCAGCAGCCTGTTTTTCTCGCCGATAGCGCCTACCCGCGGTGGCGTGTCGCGCCGGAAGATGAAAAGTATGAATTTATTCAAGGCGAGCGGCTCAAGACCTGGGTAGCGGATCAAGTGGCTATCTCACATCGAAGCCGCGCGCGCGGCGAACAATGGTGGGGCAGGATTATCGGCTCACGGGCAGACCTAGATTCAGCCAACTGGATGGCTGAGAAACTTCGCGAAGTTGGAGTGTCCGAGGTGTGGCTGCAGGAACTGGATTTGCCCCCGCAATGGCATCCCGATTCCTGGGTCGTCACGCTAAACATGGGCAACGAAAGTATCGATCTGGATTCAGCCATGCCCTGGACTCGAACTCTGTCTACGCCAGCAGCAGGTCTGAACCTGCAAGTGGTGTATGTCGGATTAGGTACACCGGCGGATTACATGGGCAAAGATGTCAGCGGGAAAGCGGTGCTTATCCATAGCGTGGCACGACAGAACGCCTGGCAACACGGCGCCCAGCGCAATGGCTCGGTACAGCGTGCCGTCGCAGGTGGCGCGGCAGCGGTGCTGATAGCCATTGGCATGCCCGGTAACCGGGCTACTCAGACCAGCATCCGCGCGGCTGCTGATCAGGTGGTAGGGTTTGCCCTGGGAGACGAAGACGGCATACGAATTCGTCAATTCATCGAGCAAGCCCCGGTAGGAATCA
>JADFOC010000478.1 GCA_022563075.1 Pseudomonadota bacterium | reverse complement strand
CCAATTCTTCATTACCGCCAGCCCCTATGTGTTTTTGACAACTATCATAACTATTATCATGGGAGCTAAAATATTCTCGATTAAACCACTTATGGGGGAGGCAGCGGTTGCCGAGGCAGCGGTCCTGATCGGAAGTTTCGATGAGAATGACGGTATCGAGAGTAAAGGTTTTTTCTGGTTCGGTGCCGGCATGCTAATCCTCTTCATCTTCACCATCGCGATGACGTCCATACTGCCGGTGGCGCGGGAACTGGGCATGGGATTCGTTGCACTTACTTTTGCCGTGATCATGCTGCTGCGTTACAAGTCGGATGTAGATCAGTTTTATCGATCTGTCGACTGGGATCTAATCACTTTTTTTATTACGCTATTTGTGGTGATTAGCGTGATGGAACATGCCATGGTGCTGGAGTTAATCGGCAAGGGAATTTCATTGGTCATCGGCTCCGAGGAGTCACCTTTCGGTACCGGGGCATTGCTGGTTATGGCCGCGGCGTTTAGCTCGGTTACGGACAACATCCCGCTGGCAGCGATGCTGGCGAAGATACTCACTGCCGCCGGTACCAGCCCAGACTCTTCACTGTGGTGGGCGGTGGTGTTTGGCGCTAATCTCGGTGGTAATCTAACCCCCATCGGCAGCGCCTCGACGCTGGTTGCAGTCACTATCATCCATAAAAACAATATTCAATTGAGCTTCGTAGGATTTGTAAAGATTGCACTCCCCTTTGCCGTAGCGCAGATACTACTCGCGTTACTTTACGTGCTGATCTTTCTTTAATAGATATGCGATGAGTTATGGCTATGCAATGGCATGCATTTGCGCCGAGAATGCCCCATTTTTGCAAACGCCTGCTAGTAGAAGTAAACCGGGATTCTTACTGCTGCGGTCAAATCACCTGGCGCGTCGATTGGGCCGCTAGTTAATTGGGCCCAGTGGGCTCTCTGGGCAATTTTCTACTTCTCTAGTCCAACTCAGGTTGCTAATCAGCCATTTACCCTCTTGTTTAACCAATTGAAAGGAATCGATGCCACAATGACTGAATTTGCCATCGATGTGAAAATCATAGGGGGCCCAAAACACGGCGATGCTTCCCTGAATCAGAACAGTTGCATCCCAGTAGCGTTCGATGCGTGCGGCGCCGGCGCGAGACAAAGCAGTAATTAATTCTTGGTAGCCCAGCACGGTCAGCCTGACTTCCCCGGCATTGTCTGGCGAGCTTGAGATGTTAAGTGATCCGGGCACTGTTATTGCCTCCAGGCCAGCCCGGTCTTGTTTACGAAGCCCCTCAAATAACGCATCGATGGTGGCGATAATGGCAGCTTCTTCATTCACACTTTGGGCAGAAACGGCCGTGATTGGCAGCGAACAGCCCAGCAATGACACCATGATCAAAAACTTATTCATCACCGCTCCTGGTAAAACACCTGCAATTAGTAAACTCTATCGCAAAGACTCGATTGTTTGAGCCGAGACCGGCTGACCTGCATTCCCCCACGCATTACGCACGTAGTTAATGATGGAAGCCATGTCTGTGCTGGAGATAGTACCATTAAACGATGGCATTTCGCCGCGTCCGATGATCAACACAAGCGCTACATCGATACCGCTGCCGAGTACCACTTCGCTTCCGGCCAGGGCAGGATACACATTCGCTATACCTTTGCCATCTGACCGATGACATGCCGCGCAGTTTTCCAGATATAACTGTTCGCCGGATTCGGCAGCAAGGCAAGGCATACTCGCCAGGGCTGTAACCATGAACGCGAAAACGAAATCGTGATAGCCAATGGCGCGCAAAAAGTAACAAGCCTCAAGTGGGGTTAAAGCTGCAAAAATATAGCACTCAACTGGTTGTGTTAGAACCAGAAATCCCAGAACACATCATTAAAAAGTGCTATAAATCCTTCAGCGAGTGAGTAGAGTCTCTAAATGTTAATAATTAGTAAAAAAAATCCTTGGCAGGTGTTGCTGTTTCCTAGATTGACCGAGTTGATTTGGACGAGTATTGTTTTCAATTCACCAAGGCCGCCACCACAGAAGCAATCGACAGACAAGAAAATCTAATGAGTATCCTCGCTCCACACGCTTCAATTCGAAACCGGAATGAAGACATAGAGATATTGCGAGGGGTAGCAATAATTTTTATCTTGGTTGTGCATATCAGGCTACTGCTCATCTATCCATCATCGCTCTATAACGGATTCCTCAACTTGTTTCAGCTAAGCCTTGGAGTCGATCTGTTTTTTGTCATTTCCGGTTTCGTGATTGCAAATTCACTGCAACATTCCCTATCTGGTAGTTCCACATCAAAATATAGACAATTACTGGCTTTCTGGTTAAAGCGCGTATTTAGATTACTCCCGGCTGCCTGGCTCTGGCTTACCGTGACTGTCGCCATTATGTTCGTGATCACGCAGAACATCGACGGCTTGCATCAACTGGCGGGC
>JADFOC010000477.1 GCA_022563075.1 Pseudomonadota bacterium | reverse complement strand
CGACCAGCCACCGACATCAACTTCAATCCCCGGCGTAGGCTACAAGTTAAAAAGATTGACGGTGAATAGCGGACCTCACTGATTATCGATTCGCCGAATCGTCACCTGCCTTATCGCGAAGACCGGGCCGAGGGCGCACGACTCTTCGCATCCACTGGTCATGAAGGAAATTAATCGCAGCCAGGAATACTCGCTGGGGCCAGACGACAGGAACTCGATCAGCAGTAAGGTCTAACCAACTCCTCGCTCACCTGCCACAGTTGCTTCGCTGCCTCATCGGTCGCGAATGGCGCAATGCTTGGCTGCCGCCGATCGTAAAAGTAATTGCCATTGGCATTGACACACTCCTCATCATTGGAACTCGCTAACCAAATAAAGGTATCTGCCCCCTTCTTCACATCAACCAAAAAGGGATACATCACTATCCCCAAGACACGGGACAAAATTCCGCCTTTGCTCCAGATTGCTGTGCGCACGGCGCCGGGATGAAACGAACTGGCGACGATATTCTTATCACCATAGCGGCGCTGAATTTCACGCGCAGTCAACAAATTCATCAGCTTGGATCTGCCATAGGCTTTTAATGTGCTATATCCTCGCTTGAGATTAAGATCATCAAAATCGATCGCACTATTTTTATGCCCCAAAGAGCTGGTAAACACAATTCGCGCCTTATTGGTTTCGCCGGCCTTGAGAATTGCAGGAAGTAATTTCATCGTTAACAAAAACCCAGCGAGATGATTTGCCACGAAGGTAGTTTCAAATCCTTCCTCTGTCTCAACCATGGAGGCATTGGCGCCACCCGCGTTATTACAAAGGACATCGATCTTGGTATAGCCAGCTCGTAGCTCCTGCGCTACTTTGCTGACGCTGGCCAACGAACTGAAATCAGCCAGGTATAATTTCACAGCGTCATTGCTCGAGGCTTGTTTGATTGCTTGCAGCGCGTTGCGTCCCCTGGTTTCGTCGCGGCACACCAAGGCAACGGCGGCACCACGACTCGCGAAATTCAGCGCTGCCTGATAGCCGAGCCCGCTGTTAGCCCCGGTGACTACAAACACTTTGTTTAACAGGTCTTGATTCAATTGGGCCATGGTCTTTCCTCGATTCTGCCGGCATTAAGCCCAGCACAAACTACCATTCACTCGCTGCCGCCTTGCCCCACTCAATCGATCGCATCGACCAGCCGCCAGACACAGCCAACCGAAGTAATTCGTACAAGCTGCAGACAAGAAGCTCAATTCTTGTAAAATACAATCCCGGATCAGCCTTAGCGGTTGCTTCAGTGTTACAGAACCGCTGGGTAAAAGGAATACCATGAATAAGCAAGTCAGCTTTACTCGCTTCGGTGAATGCAGCAAAGCAGATGTCGAACTTATTATGCGCAGTCACGAGTCTTTTAGCAGAGACTTACCGAAACGTGTGTTGGCTCATCTGCGTTTACTCGAGGGAGATTTTGGCGGATTTAAAATAGACCGGCTGCAACACAGCCTGCAGACAGCCAGCCGAGCCCATCGCGATGGCACAATTAGCGACGGTTCCACCGAAGATGCGTCTACGCGAATCCAGCGAAATAAATTCTTACTGAAATCAATTCGATAACCAGAGGAAGGCCAGCCATGTCCGACACCCCCATCAGCCGCTTTCCGATACCCGACATCAATGAATTGCCTGAAGATATTCGAAAGCGGATCCTTGCGGTGCAGGAAAAGTCCGGTTTTATTCCCAATATATTCATGGCGCTGGCCCATAGACCCGATGAATTTCGTGCCTTCTTTGCCTACCACGACGCCCTGATGGAGAAGGGCGGCGGGCTCAGTAAGGGTGAGCGGGAGATGATCGTGGTGGCAACATCCGGCCTTAATCAATGCATTTACTGCGTGGTCGCCCATGGCGCCATTCTGCGTATCCGTGAGAAGAATCCACTGCTGGCCGACCAGATCGCGACCAACTATCGCCAGGCCGATATCTCGCCGCGCCAGCGCGCGATGCTGGACTACGCCGTGAAAGTGTCACAGCAAGCTTATGAAATTTCCGATTCGGACATTGAGTCGCTGCAGCAACAAGGCTTCAATCAGGAAGACATCTGGGATATCGGGGCCATCTCCGCCCTGTTTGCCCTCTCCAATCGTCTCACCAATATGGCAAATATCCTTCCCAACGATGAATTTTACCTGCTAGGCAGAATTGAAAGAGTGTAATAACTAGTAACTAAGTGATGAAATACTGGAAATTCCCACGAAAGTTGAGAAAGTATTGGGTACTATGCGTGTGGAAGCAAGGTCAATACTGCGATGTAGCTCAACAATCCCGAGTTGTTCCGATGTTTTGCTTCCCCTGAATCATGGCAAATTGTAGTCTAGTTTGTTTAACCAGGCGTATTCATAGCCAACCCTTATAACAAAAGACGCGAAAATGGCCATCAAACATCCCAAAATGCCCGCCAGTGCCTATG
>JADFOC010000476.1 GCA_022563075.1 Pseudomonadota bacterium | reverse complement strand
ATGCACACTGGGGACCACCGTCGCAACACAGCACTCCCCGGCAGATGTACAAGTCCTGGTGGGAGGAAACTGCCAGTGAATTAAGCCAGGGAAACAACACCGCCAATGTGCTGCTTGCTCCCTAAAAGAATATTAATTTCACTGTTCATTTCTTTTGATTCTTGACCCCTGTTGGGGTCTATGACATCCTGAAGAGCTAGCTGATGTCGGTGGATGTAATCATGATAAATCATAAAAAAAATAAGAATTGGCCGTAAAAAAGCAGACAAAGCTTCGATAACCTAGACCAATCATTTCCAGAGCACTGGATTTCAACATGCAATACGGCTCAGAATTCGCGAGCTGGCGGGGATACGAGAGAGTTACTTCATGAACAAACAGCAAAAAAATAGCAAAGATGATTCCAACAGCATCAACATAGATCAAAAACTTATCGAAGAAGGCACGACGCAACTAAGCAGTGAAATTCAGGTGCTGGAAACCTGGCTACGGGAATTGGACGCCTCCGATGAGGCCGATGTGGAAGCTGTTGCTGCGCGAAAGTCTTACAACGATATGCTGCGCAGTAGAAAAGAGATGCTTAGCACACTGGCCAAGCAAGCCAAGCTTCAAGCCGTTGCCGCAGGATGATTAATCGCTCAGATCACGCTATCTTCGAATCCTGATTCACTAACTTCCATGCTATCAAAAGAACAGGCTGCAACCATGCTGTCCCTACAGGCCAGTATGAATGCCAGAGTCGACCCTGATTGGATAACAGCCAGATACCCCTATTTAAGAGCAGTCGTGATCGAGAGTGCCGAAGCGATAGAACATCATGGCTGGAAGTGGTGGAAAAAACAGGAATTGGATTTACCGCAATTGCAGATGGAGCTAATCGACATATGGCATTTCATCTTATCGGAGCTGCTGCTGCGTAATGATGGCGATGAATCAAACGCTCTGGATCAACTGCTGTAACTGCTGGAACCAACACAAGATCAGGCAGTGATCGAATTGGATAGTCAGCAGTATCGTCCCGATCAACTCGATCTTGTCAGTAATCTCGAACTGTTAATCGGCTTGTCGGTAACCCGCCGCATCGAGCTGGTAGTTTTCGCAGCCCTTTTAAGAGGCTGTGAAATGGAATGGACCGAACTGTATTGCCAATACGTCAGCAAGAATGTGCTGAATTTTTTCCGCCAAGATCATGGTTATAAGGAAGGGTCCTACCAGAAGATCTGGCAAGGCAGAGAAGATAATGAATATTTGGTTGAGATAACGGCGGCGCTTGATCCGACTGATCCAACATTCAAGGACAAGTTATACGCGGCATTGGCCGCGCGTTATCCGGGCTAGCCACTCGAATTATTTGTAGTAGGCATTCTCTGTAATCGAATGGTCGGTGACATCCCTCACCGCTGTTAATTGCGGGATCTGAGACAGCAAGGTTTTTTCCACCCCATCCTTCAAGGTAACGTCCACCATGCCACAGCCCTGGCAGCCACCTCCAAAACGTAGTACTGCCACATTTTCCTCACAAATCTCTTCTAACGATACCTGACCACCATGCGCCGCGAGACCAGGATTAATTTCGTTATAGAGAATGTAGTTAATCCTGTCTTCCAGTGGACTGTCTCCTGAAATTTTGGGTAAGCGCGAATTCGGTGCCTTGATCGTGAGCTGTCCACCCATGGAATCTTCGGCGAAATCCACTACCGCCTCTTCGAGAAAGGGTATACTATGCCGCTCGATGAAGGTACGAAATCCTTCATATTGTTTTACTTCGTCGTCCTCTTTCTCTTCTCCCGGCCGACAAAATGAAATGCAGGTTTCAGCCTTTGGCGTACCCGCATCCAGAATGAATATTCGCACCGCAACACCCTCACAGTCCTGCTTTTTCAGCAGTTCAGTCAGGTATTTTTGTGCAGATTCGGTGATGCTAACCATGGAACTCTCTCGTGATAATCAGAAGGATGCTAGCGAATAATACTCCATTCAGGGGTGAATTAGAATACTTGACTGAAATACTCAGTTATTCGGCTATGGCGAGAACGCCGCATTTGGTAGAATTGCGAGCCTTTTAGCCACCTCACGCGACCTGAGCACTATTAATATGGCAGGCAAATCAACAGAAATCATCCTCCGGCAGGCACTGGACCGGCGCATACTGGTGCTAGACGGCGCCATGGGCACCATGATTCAGTCGCATAAGCTAACCGAAGACGATTTTCGAGGTGAACGCTTTAGGGACTTCCCCCATGATGTTGCGGGTAACAACGATCTGTTATCACTCACCCAGCCAGAATTGATTAAGGACATACATCGCGCCTTTCTTAGTGCGGGTGCGGATATTATTGAAACGAACACCTTCAATTCCACCCAGAGTTCGCTGTCTGATTACCAATTACAGGACATCAGTTATGAATTGAATCGCGAGTCTGCGCGACTGGCTCGAGAGGTCTGTGACCAGTTTAGGTCACAGAC
>JADFOC010000475.1:1333-2468 GCA_022563075.1 Pseudomonadota bacterium | reverse complement strand
TTTAGTTGCACTCATTGTTCGCCGTCGATGTGGGTCTGTTGTAGCGATTCTATGCTGGATGGAACTATAAGGTTTACCTTCGATAGCTTGGCGAGCTTTGCATAGAGTTCGCCCAGTACGACAGAGTTCTCCACGATTGTTCCCAACTCAGATTGGTTGATATCGTTAGCGTTGAAGTGAATCGATCCGGTACCGTCAGCATCCCACACATGCATGTCTCGATAGTTGCAAATGCGTTTCTTTTCGATCTCCTGCCAAATACCGATTGATGTAAACAGTTTTTTGGACGCTGCCGTAATAGCACTGACGCGTGCATCAAATTTTGGTTGTTTTTGATAATAGGGACTTCGTTTAAGATCGAACGCGTTCTGGTCCACCAGCGCAAGCCGCAAGGGCAGTTGTTCTAACAAACACGCCAGGCTGGCGCCAACCATTCCGCCGCCTACAATAATGACATCAAAATTGGCTGTCTCTGAGGTAGTCATAGAGGTCTATTATAGGCTTAGTGCATCCTATTCCCTAACTGTCTGATTGTTTCGTGCAGTGAATTTTGCTGCTAGACTGCAGCGCAGTTGTAACGAATCAAAATTAGTCTGATGAATTGCAAACCAGAATGTGAAGGAGAGCAGGATGAGCAATGTTGTGAGTGTGGACCAACTGAGTAACTATATTGGCAAGGAAGTAGGAGTTACCGATTGGATCGAAATCGATCAGGACAGAATCAATAAATTTGCCGATGCAACCGGTGATCACCAGTACATTCATGTCGACGTTGAACGTGCGGCGAAAACGCCATTCGGATCGACCATTGCCCACGGTTTTCTCACGCTCTCATTAATGAGCATGCTGAGCTCGAACAATGGTGGGATCAAGCTGGAAAATACGGTGATGGGAATTAATTACGGCCTGGATAAGGTCAGATTTATTAATCCGGTAAAAGTAGGCAAAAAAATCCGCGCGCGTTTTGAGCTGATTAGTGCTGTGGAAAAGAAACCAAAGCACTACTTAATGAAGCACAATGTCACCATCGATATTGATGGCGAAGAAAAACCTGCGCTTATTGCCGAATGGCTAGGCATGACTGTGGTAGCCTAATCTACCCCAGACGAGTAATCGTATTTAAGGGTCACGAGGA
>JADFOC010000475.1:0-1323 GCA_022563075.1 Pseudomonadota bacterium | reverse complement strand
GCTCCTGCTAGTTAGTTTGCTCACCGCCTGTGCGGGAGAACCGCCGCAAAATATCGGTATCCAGGATGGGCGCCTGACGCCCTGCCCTGAATCGCCGAACTGTGTTTCCAGCTTTGAGACAGACGAGGAACATTCGATAGCGGCTATTGCTGCCAACTTGGATCAAATAGAACGGGTCCTGTTGGGATTAGATGAGGCCAATATCGTCGAGGCGGGTGATAACTATCTCTATGCCGAATTTACCAGCCGCCTGATGGGTTATGTGGATGACGTTGAATTTCTTTATGACCGAGTGGCTGCGGTTACTCATGTACGCTCCGCTTCCAGACTCGGTTACGGCGATATGGGAGTGAATCGCAAACGCATCGAAGCAATTCGAAGCGCCATCGTCACAAACTGATCTAAGACCCTTTCCCGAATTGCAAAAATCAGCCCGGCAACCATTGCTTGACTTTTTATGCCAAGGTGCTATTTTTATAGCATGGTGCTAGAATAATAGCACCTTGTCTAAAATGGGGTTCGGGAGATTTGTCATGCCACTGTCAGCCCATCTCAGTCGCCGAGAAAGGCAGATCATGGACATTGTCTATGAATTACGAGAAGCATCGGCCAAGGACATTCAGGCTAAACTGCCTAACCCCCCCGGCTATTCTGCAATTCGCGCCACGATGAACAAATTAGAAAGTAAAGGCTTTCTTGCTCATCGAGAGCGCGATCTTAAGTACATCTACTATCCCACTATCGATCACAAAGAAGCACGAGATTCAGCGATCCAGCGGCTGCTTAAAACATTCTTTGCTGGGTCCGCCTCACAGGCAATGAGCACAATGCTCGATCTCTCCATTGGTGACGTATCTGAAGAAGAGTTGGAAGAGCTGAATGCGCTAATTAGAAAAGCTAAAAAAGATAAAGCCGGTAATTCCAAAAACTAAATGTTGCTATTACTCGGAATACGATAATGACAATAATCTCGATACTCACAGCTCTAGATGTTATCGGACAGCAGAATCCTGCTCTGTTTAATCTGCTAGATCTAACGATTAAGTCATCATTTATTATTTTATTAACGCTATCGATCAACCTGGCATTACACCGCCATTCGGCTTCCACTAAAAGTATCTTGTGGATAATGACATTTACTGCACTGCTGTTTTTACCTTTATTCCATCATCTAATACCCGATATACCAATTCCAGTGGCGGTCGACGCAGCCATCTTGGCGAATGACTCGCTTACCGATACCGGTGTATTTCTTTCACGGGTCTCTATTATTGCGACCAATCTATTTTGGGTTTCACAATTATATGTCCTGGTTTGTCTGGG
>JADFOC010000474.1 GCA_022563075.1 Pseudomonadota bacterium | reverse complement strand
CCAGGAAGGCTTGTCTCATGGCCATCAAACCGGCCCAGCTGGCGATGCAGGTTGTCGACAGCACGCGTGCTAAGCCAGCCGCTCTTGAAGTTTTTATGGAACGCTTCATCGGCTAATCAATCACTCGCTACCGGCAAGTCAAGACGCGCCAATTGAGCCAGTAAGCTCTCTCGCGTCTGTTCGCCAATCATTTTTGCCACGACCTCATTGTCAGGCGATAAGATATAGGTGGTGGGCAACACATCCGGCGCCCTTAACTTCAATTCAGACACGACGTCCATGGTTAAGCTTGGAAAATCGATACCCATGTCTGCGGCAATGGAGAGGGTTGTCTCTCGCGGATCTTCATCGAAGTTGACACCGACTATGGTCACGTTGGTAGTTGCAAGCGTCTCGTTCAACGCATTGAGCATGGGGATTTCGCGGCGGCAAGGCGCACACCACTCGGACCAGTAATTCACAATTCGCCATTTGGCTTCAGCTGGTGGCGATCGCTCGGCCGCGTTCGATTGTTGCAACTGAGCCGCAGCCAGGGCTAACGCCACTAGCCCCGCCGTTAAAATCATAGAATGAACAACTTTCAAATTATTGCTCCTGCCTCCGCCCCACTCTTAGGCGCATAATAGCAGCACTGTGCAATGACTGGAATCCAGGGTCAGGTCTCCATTTGCCCGTCGCGGGCGCGGACTATGCGGCTGATGGTAGTGTGGCCGGGGGAAAGGGGGAAAGGGGGAAAGGGGAAAAGAACACGCATAACTTAACAACTTTATAGACATCCACTGACAAATTCAGCGAATTGTAGCGGTCGAGCTAGACCAACTAGCGCCTTAAGTTGTTAAGTGATGAGAGTCTCTTTCTTTTTCTTTTGATCCCTGCAAATTATTCTGACCCGGTTGATCTGGCCCTAGTTATTTCGAATCGCGATACCTCTGCGAACTGTCGGATCCAGCACGCCGTTATCGAGTACCACCCCACCATTCACCAGCACATACTCGATACCGGCGGAGGGTTGGATTGGATCCACGTAGGTTGCCTGGTCCAGAATCGACTCTGGATTAAACACAGTAATGTCAGCGTCAGCACCCACTCGAATGCGTCCCTTGTTGGTCATCGCTGGAACGAATGCCTCGAGGCGCCTTGCGGGTTCGATTGTCATGCGCCGAAGCGCGTCCATTAGCGTGATAATCTGTTCTTCGCGTACGTATCTGCCCAATACCCTGCTAAAAGAACCCGCGCTTCGTGGATGCCCTTTGCCATCGAGAATTCGTCCATCACTGGCAATCATCGTTAGCGGATGACGAAGTGCGGTGCGTGTCATCTCTTCGGTGCGACTGAACGAGATCATGCGTCCACCAATCTGTCTGTATCTGGCGAAACTTTCGCGGGTTAAGCGTTCCCCCGTTTCTACCCACATCTGCCGACCAAAACGATCTTCTTCCCAGGTCTCCCAGTTATCGAATAGTGCCGAAGCGATGTCGGAAGCACTGGCTGCGTACGGGTACATCTCTGTCGTCACATCCTGACCGGTGTCCCTGGCCGCTTGAATAATGGCAAGGAATTCATTGATTGAAGATCCGCCACTGGAATTGGCGTGCACAATATGTAGCGGCGTGCCGAGTTTATTAGCACTGGTGATGATTTGCCGTAAACCTTCTAAACCCCCACGGGTGTGAATATGGACACTGGCCTGAGTTTCGGCAGCGATGGCGAGCATCATTTCAAATTCAGTCTGGGTTGCCGCCGGTGTATAGGCCAGCCCAAACCCCATTGCGACGGCGCCTTCTACTAATCCCTGTCGCATCATCTGTGCCATGCGATCCAGCATGTCCGGCCCGGCAATCCCGCTGCCGCCAGGACCGGTGGGTAAGAATGTACCCTCATCCCCAAAAAGCGCCATACGAACAGGGATATGACCGATGCTGATGCCATAATTCAACACCTGGCCAGCGGCCCTTTCGTTGTACCAGTGCCCTACCGTGGCGGTGCCAACTTCAAGCTCAAATGCTGAAGTCACCCCATCCTGCACCATTAAGCGATAAGCTTCTTCGCTCTGGCCATGTTCATGTATATCGACGAATCCAGGCGCGACCACCAGTCCAGTCGCATCAATTGTCTGCGTCCCTTCGAGCACTTGCTCCGAAATGGCAACGATACGACCCGCAAGAATTCCTATGTGCCGTATTGCGTCCAGCCCTGATTCTGGATCCATGACGCGGCCATGGTTGATGACCAGGTCGAATTCTTCAGCTGCAGCCATGCTGAATAAGGGAAGTGAGGCAATGGCGAGTACGCCCAATAAAGAATGAAAATACCTTTGCATCGGTGATCTCTCCTATGGAAATCTGAACGCTCGTTTTACCGGACATACTCGACTTTGTCTATCTGGGTGGCGGAATTTCAACATAAAGCAAGAGAGGAACTTTAGACCAACGTAATATGTGCTAGAGCACTCTGACTCCCTTGATTCT
>JADFOC010000473.1 GCA_022563075.1 Pseudomonadota bacterium | reverse complement strand
CTGCTTGTTCCCTAGGCTGTCTATATGGCGAACCAAGTTATTCTGGCTTGTGTAATTTTAAAAGAAACCGATCGGTATTGCGATTGAGTCTGGGATCGAAAATGCTGCGGCTGTGGTCATCGCCAAGAGAACGCAATAATTCACTCGATTCGACGATGAAACCTGCCTGTTCGGCAATGTCGATAGCCTGTCGTATCTGCATCCGATGCATGCCGCGATTATCCAGACCGGCGATACCCACATGATCGGTAATGCCGATCACACCGCCTGGTTTTAACAGGTCTTTTAGTTGCAACAACATCTGCAGCGCTCGATCCCTATTGGGGTTGTAGTAATCGTGGAGTACCTGCGCCACCATCACCGCATCCAATGATTCTGCTGCTATGCCTATTTCAGAAAGCCGTCTCACGATGTGGGTGACATTAGTGAGGTTTCCCTGACGAATTTTATTTTCCAATGCTTCACCCTGGGTGATGTCCTGTCGATCTTCGGCAAAGCGCAGACCACGTGGCGTGTTCTGCGCGTAGACAATACCCTGCGTGCCCACCGCCTTGGACAGAATGAAGGTGTAATAACCACCGGCGGCATACAGGTCGAGCACCGTCATGCCGGTGTCGATGCCGAGGAAATCGAGCACCTCCACCGGTTTCCTGACTTCGTCACGCACATAGTCGATAACGTCTCGATCCGGCCCGGAGATGGCGCGCCGCAGGGCCTCTTGGTCCAGTGCCTGGGAAGTAAACAAGAGTGGGGAAACTAGCATGAAGATAAGACACGCTTTAATCGAGCTCGGTATTTTGGTGACCAGAAGAGTGTTCTTATTCAACCGAGATCCCCCAGCTTTCCACCATTAAGACGATTTCAGACTCGCCGGTGATGTCTATACCCTCCGCCACTGGATCTGCATGGCTGGCAAAAACCATGACGGCGATCGCCTCCCCTTGACGTTCCGGCAGAGCCACTTCTGACTGATCGTATCCGGCTGCAATGGTAAAAGACAATACGTCGATGTTGTTGCCGAAGCGAGCTATTTGTTCTTCACGCGTGGAAATCCAGGCAAATTGTTCGAATGGTAATTGATTGAGCACCGCTTCCGAATACACAAACACGATATCTACTTCCGCCTCAAAATCCGTATCCAGGTTTGCTGCTGTAGTGATTGCAATTTGACCATTTGCGTGCATGCCAATCCCGATAAAGCTTAGCAGCAATAGGCTACTGCAAATTACCTGCGATTTTGTTCTTGAAATTCTGCTCACTGCTTGCCCAAATACAATGTGTTAGGCATTTAAACCAACTCCGCGCGCCATCAGCGAGGCGAGCACAGGGATAATAAGTAAGATAATCAACTCTAGTTTAAGTAGTAATCTTACCAAGCCTGGGACGGCGACAGATTCCTCGGTCGAGTGGCGATTTTTATTGAAAAATAACGCGGGATAGATGGCGAGCAAAATAATCAATACAAACAGCCCCAACTTTATCTGGAAAAGTGGGTTTTCAGCATAGAACTCGCTGGGTTTGCCCACCCAGAGCCATAGCGTCAGTCCAAAGAGGAAAACCGCTACGGCGCTGCCGCCGCATACCGCATCGACCTTGGCCAGGTTGCGGGCATCTTCCCCGGAAATCGAGGGTTTTAGCGCCATATTCTCGATGATCAGCGCCCCGGCCAGGCCGAAGATGGCAAAATAGTGTAGATAGAGAATAAGACCGTCTAACATGGCATCAATCATACAAGGTTCCCAAGATTTGATGCAATTGGGTTTGACCCAGCTTAAATTGATGCGACCGTCCCGATATTCCTGTTATGCTTCGGCCCACCAGTACCAAGAACAAGAACAAGAACAAGAACAAGAACAAGAACTAAAACAAAACATTAAAAACAATAACAAGCTTGAACCTGGAGATGGCATGACCACTGAACTTAATACTCCCGCGCATAATCCTCCTGCTGGCGATGCCCATCACAAGTCCAGTATGCGCAAGGTGGCGCTTACTGCTTTAGCCGGTACCAGCATCGAATGGTACGACTTCTTTATCTATGCCACCGCAGCGGCATTGGTGTTCCCGACGGTATTCTTTCCCGAGAGTACGCCCACCATGGCGCTGGTGCTTTCATTCGCCACTTTTTCATTTGGTTTCATCGCCAGGCCTTTGGGCGGCATCTTGTTTGGTCACTTCGGCGACCGCATAGGACGCAAGCGTACCCTGGTGATTGCCTTGATGCTGATGGGTGTGGCCTCTACTTTGATTGGCTTGTTGCCAACCTATGCCAGCATCGGCATAGCTGCCCCGATTCTATTGAGTGTGCTGCGTTTCTTCCAGGGTCTTGCCATCGGCGGTCAATGGGGTGGGGCGATGTTGCTGGTTACCGAGAACGCACCGGCAGATAAACGTGGATTTTACGGCGCTTTTGCCCAGGCAGGCGCCCCGGTAGGGGTCATTCTCGCCAACCTCGCCTTCATTCTCATTA
>JADFOC010000472.1 GCA_022563075.1 Pseudomonadota bacterium | reverse complement strand
GGAATCGAAAGCACGATTTAGTAGATTCAGCCGTGTTATTGGTTGATGACGTGGAAATTGGCTGTGCTGCTGTGGAAAAAGGAATCGGGGTAGCAGTGCTGCCAACCTTCATTGCAGATCGAAAATCGAAAATCAGGCGAATCAGCGAAGAGTTGCCTGAACTAAAGACTGACTTATGGGTTCTCTCCCATGAAGACCAGCGCAACACAACCAGAATTTCTCTGCTGCGCAGCGCTTTAAGTGAATATCTGAAATTTGATGATGAACCAAGACATTGAATAATAAATGGCGTCGATTTCCTCAGTTACAGTGAATTGATTTACTCGTATCGCCAGGCTACTACAGGATTTGAATGTGAAACTTTGTAAGACTGGGTAAATTAGGGTCGGTGTCGAATTAATGTTCAGCGTATATTCGACACTGACTCTAATTACTTTTCTAACTATACGATCGATTTTTAATGACAGGAAATCCCATGCCTCTGTAAACGCCAGTAGTTATAAGGCCAAGGCGTTAAGAATCCTACCACTAGTGCCAGGGGCACGACCCACCAGTTCAGTATGGCCCCGCCGGTTAACAGATAATCTGTTGTATTCATGGCAATCTCCATCGCGAGCATGGAAATAAAACTCATGCCAAGGGCAGTTTTAAACGCGCGTTCTATTTTAAACCCCGAGCGAAGTAAGATAACGGTTTCGAACAGTACGCTGGAAAGCAGGCCATTGAAGGTCGCTAATAGCATGATGGTCAGTGTCGACAGATCGTGGTCGATGAATTGGAAAAAGGCAATCGTGCCGAAATCGCCAAAGGCACAACCTAACAGACACCATTTGGTGTTTTGTGCGCTGTTGATCCAGTTACTTTTGTTGCTCCAGAATGCAGTCATAATCTTGGTCCCATTGCATGAATCGATGGGACCATCTTATGCTCAAGCGGTCGATTCGCTGTTACATCTTGACTGTTAATGCTTACACAATTTCCCTAAAGTCCTGCATTCTTAATGATTACGCTTGCCAGCTTCTCTTTCACAGACCATCCAGGGAACGGCGTTTTCCGGCATCCTTCAGCGTGCGAAAGTAGCTTGGCGTAAGGCCAGTGACCTTTTTAAATTGGCCACTTAAATGAGCCACACTGCTGTAGCCCAACTGGTAGGCGATTTCACCAAGACTTAATTCGTTGTACACCAACAACTCTTTGACCTTTTCGATACGCTGCCTGATGTAAAAATGTTCGATTGTGGTTCCCTCTACGCTGGAGAACAACTGGCTCAGATAATTGTACTCGTGGGGCAAGCGGTCACTTATATAGCTCGATAATTTCACTCTCTCCAAGTCGATGGAGCGCTGAACATATTCGATGCACAAGCTTTTAATTTTTTCGATTAATTGACTTTTTTTACTGCTGAGAAGCTCGAATCCATAGGACTCAAGCTTGGCTTCCAGTTGCTCCAGTAGAAGTGGATCCAGCAATTCTCCATAGACATCGCCAAGATCGACCTCTCCCAGCACGATGGAGCGCGGCTGCAGGTTGAGCTCTTGCAAGACACTGCCAATAACGATCTGACAGCGTTCACAAACCATATTTTTTATATAGAGCTTCATTTGCTTAATGGAAAACTTCCGATGCCTTGCCACGGCCCGCCCATAGAATAAATAGGGTTAGAGCAAAAAACCAGAAATTTTCGGCGCTGCCAGTTGAACTTATCGGGGCCAGCTCTTCACTTGCAGGTACGCTGCACAGATGAAGACCTGGCCCTAATTATTTTTCTAACTAAACGATCGAATTAAATCAGAGGGTGAGGAACCGACCGGTGGTCGAGTTAGACCCAAGAAAAGGGAGAGGAAATCCGGCTAAACTACTGTATATTTACTCTGACCCCAATTCTGACCCCAATTCTGACCCCAATTCTTCCGTTCCAATATTGAGAGGGAATGACTGGATGACGTACACGACTGCCGACATTCGCAATGTCTGTCTGCTTGGGCCGAGCCGATGCGGAAAGACCCAGCTTACCGAGGCGCTGCTGCACGCCGGCGGCGCCATCAAAAGCCTCGGATCAGTCGAGAAGAAAGACACGGTGTCCGATTTTGATGCCCGCGAGTGGAAACTGGGGCATTCACTGTTCAACTCGGTGTGCCATCTGTCGCACAGCGGCGTTCACGTAAATCTCATCGACACCCCGGGCTACCGGGATTTTTTTGGTCGTGCCCTTTCTGTTCTGCCGGCGGTGGAGACCGCCGCGGGGGTGATCGACGCCCAGGTCGGGATCGAGGAAATGACCCACCGGGCGATGGAAGCTGCGCAAGAGCAGGGGCTTTGTCGAATGATCATCGTCAACAAGATCGATGGGGAAGGTGTCAAGCTGGCAGCGATTCTCGACGAAATTCAATCCACGTTTGGACGTGAATGCCTGCCGATCAACCTGCCATCGGCTGATGGGGAAAGCGTTGTCGACTGCTTCTTTCAACTGA
>JADFOC010000471.1 GCA_022563075.1 Pseudomonadota bacterium | reverse complement strand
GCGCTTGCAACAGCGTGCTGCGCCAAACAAAGCTCACATCGCTCCCGAGCAAGAGCACTAAGAATGCCAACAAGCCACCGGCGCCTAAACATAGCGCTATCAGTTGAGTCTGATAAAAAAACCAGGCTCGGCGAATATCGCTACCCCCAAGATTAAGCATTTCTCTGTGCCAGTGCTGCGGCCAGAAGGGAATATCAAGAATCCAGGCTGCCAGACTCTTGCCGGAGGGTCGCAATAATAAAAAAATACTCAGCACCAAGCCGACCACAGGCAAGAAGGCGAATAAAAAAAGCAGGTACAACAGATTCACCCGTCCCTGTGCATCGCCAGATAGAAACGTCAGGGTGATCACAATACCAGCCAACAAACCGGCCACTGCCAGGACCATGGAAATCTGCCTGGTAGCCTTCGGTGAACTATTACTATTCAAGATGGAATACCAGAAACCGCAATGGTGAACGCCCAGGTAAAACTAGTTTAAAAAATTGGAGTGAGAAATCTAACTAATCCCTTACCACCGGTAGCTTCGATGGAACCCCCCATTCGCTCCATGAACCATCATATACCGAAAGCTCGTTGTAACCCGCCAAGTTAGCCGCCAGAGTGAGGATACAGGCGGTGAGGCCAGAACCACAAGTGGTGATTACTCGTTGATCCACACTGGCCAGTTTTTCGAATTTTTCTTGCAGCTCCGCAACGGGCTTCATGGTCCCACCATTGAGTAACTCGGGGAATGGCAAATTCCTGGCATTGGGCATATGACCTCCGCGTACCCCCGGACGGGGCTCCGGCGCGGATCCATTAAATCGACCAGCCGATCGCGCATCCAGTATGCGACAGTGCGTATCATCCAGCGCCGCCAGCACTACCTTGAAATCACAGAACAGAGCTGCGTCCGGGTTGGCTTCGAAATCACCCGGCGCCGCATTCGAATGCAGGACATTGGATGTTGCTAGCCCGGCATCAATCCAGGCCGGTAATCCACCATCCAGCACCGCTACCTGTGCATGCCCCATGGCTTTGAACATCCACCAGGCGCGGGGACTGGCGTACAGCCCTACATCATCGTAGACCACAATCGCCACGTCCCGATCGATACCCAGATTTCGCACTTCTTGCTGAAACAATTCTGCCGTTGGCATCATATGCGGCAAGGCGCTGTTTGGTTTGCGAATTTTTTGATCGTAATCGAAGCGGCGGGCACCGGGGATAGCGTGAAACTCACCACCGGTGTTAATAGAGACATAACCAGGCACGACCGGCGGCACCGAGGCGTCCAGCACCACCAGATTTTCGGCTTCCAAGTTTTGCGCTAACCAGTTGATACCTACCAGAGAGGACGAAAATCGAATCATGCTCAGACCAGTCCGGCTTTTGCCATTGAATTCTCAAACTCGGTTAGCCGATCCCATGCATCTGTAATAAGTCTTCGTCCCTTTCTCAAAGCGACAACCTCTAATCGAATCCCGTCCGGATCTTCAAAAAATACGGCATAATAATCGTCAGCGTACTCTGGATAAAATTGCGGCTTGGAACACTGTATATCCAATTGGCTTAATCCATCGGCAACAGCGTCTACCTGCTGGTTATTCTCGACGCGGAAACACAAGTGATGCAGCCCAGACTGATAGGGATCATGTTTCTGCTCAACCCGTGCCGGCCGAATGGAATACTGGGTCACGCGATTGAAGTAATGCAGATGCTCATCACCGCCGATTGGCATGGCGCCCTTTCGAAAATCGAGTAATTTCATTACGGCATCGTAAAATTTCTCAGCCCGCCGCATGTCGGTAACCGATACATAGATATGATCGATTCCGATAACATTTATTGATGACATGGATAATCCAAAGATTAAATCAGGATCAGAGAATAAATTTATTCACAACTGCATGGCGAATTCACGCAGCTTGGCCTTAAGCTTGACGGTATTGTCTGGGCCAATTCGAATCAACTGTTTATGTACTTCCTGCAGGTTTTCGATGCTGGCGTCAGCATGCAGAAACATGACCGAGGGTTTTACCAATTGATAAGGGCCTTCGATGTTTGCTGTGCGCAAAACATTGTTAATAGCACTACGCAGCGTCTCGTCAAAATTAACATCCCGAAAACCAATTTCGGCGTAGGCGCGTTGAAACAGCGGTGACAGGGTGTGGTATAGCGCCATGGCCTGATCCGTGTCGATGGCCACGAAGGTGTCGATTACCTGGTCGAAGCGAGCATGCGCACTTGCATCCATCACGAAAAGATTTTCATCGATGTTGCTCACCGGCATCTCCTGTTGGATACCGCGGTAGGGAAGATCGGTCTGTGGAAATTCTCCACGACTGATATTTTCGACCAACACGACGATCTTGCGTATCAGTTGGTCGCTAGCCAACAGGCGAATCAGCGACATGCCATTTTGCATGGCGCGCAGTCCCTCGAATAAGAATTCATCGCTGTCATTCAAACTGGGCAATTGCACGACCGGACTG
>JADFOC010000470.1 GCA_022563075.1 Pseudomonadota bacterium | reverse complement strand
TGCGACTATGATCAGGTCCGGGACACCGTAGGTCCAATCGGAACTTCGGGGTTGATTGATAGAGTTTTGCGATTAGACCCTAGTCAGGTCGTAGAGGTCGGGCCAAGAAACACCGCTGAAAAGTCCTGGCCGCTTCTGATCGGTCGGTTCAAGCCCAGTTAAAGCGATGGCATTGTCGTCGCCGACGGCATCGTTGTAGACCACCAGAATGTCTTTGAACCGCTTCATTATCCGCTGCTTGGTCTGGCATCACACCATGAACTCGACATCTATATTGATCGCGATAACACCTTCGATGCCGGCCACACGTTTCTTGAGATTTATGACGTCCTGGGGACGGCCGAAGGTGCCACTAAGAGACACGGTGCCGCGCGCTACAGTCACCTTCATCTCGGACACATTAAACTCCTTGTAGATGTTTACGATCTCCCAGATTTTCGACTCGATCGCCGCGTCGGACAGTGGCGCTTGAGGCACGACGCGGATTTCGTTATCCACCTCAACCACGCCTATGGTCTGCCAGGCGATTAGCTCGTAAAGCATCTTGTGAAGATACAGGCGGACAGAACCGAATAGGATGACTCTTCGGCCCTCCACGGCGACGCGGGCGTCCGTGCCCTTCAATTCGGAAGTGTTAGCCACCGCCTCTTCGATGGCCTGTTTGATGTTTTGGTCACCATCGGCTAGTGCCTGTGGAGAAGCAAGAACCAAAAACAGGAATGCTGCAACAATGACAGAACCCTTGGGATAGCCGGTCGCGATTGTCATGCACATACCTCCACATGTGGGTGATTCTGGATACCGCCGCAGGACGCATGCCCCATGACCACGATATGGGCAACACACAGAGTGGTAACGGCGAATTCAATCGCTGCGCTGGTGCTGTCCTGGCCGCGGTCGGGAGTATAGTGTGGAACGATATTGGCGACATTTCGGGCGACGAACAGTTCACCCGGGCCTGCATCAAATATGGTAGCGGGTTCGACCCGCGAATCGCAGCAGCCGACAACCATGATCTTGGGCGATTGCCCTTCCAGCGCCAGCGCGCGATAGGTCTTGCGGCGCGTGGGATTGCCTTGGAGCCTGAAACGACCATAGCCCGCGAGAAGGTCATTCAACGTGCGCATTTTCCGTTTCCCGGCGTTACTGCTCTAACATTATCAAAGGCTCAATCCCCTATCTTCTGTGAACGACTTGTCGCTGCATGAGAGAAGCGCCAGCCACGATCACTCCTCCAGCGTCACCGGAGTGACAAAATCGGGTGGCTTTATAGCCAGCACGGAACAAGTGATCTGGCTCAGGACGCTCTCGGCTGTATTGCCGATGATCAAGCCAGGGATACCGGTGCGCGCCACAGTCCCCATAATGATGAGGTCGATGTCCAGCTCGCGGGCAAGTGCCGGAATAATTTCGCCAGCCGGTCCTTTTGGCAAATTCGTCTTCGGTTTCACGGTGTCGTAGGTTTCTGGCCCGATCCACTTTCTCGCCTTGCGCAGCAGCCGGTCAAGCCAATGGCGTTGCTCTAGACACACCCCCCTTACGTAGGAGTCTACTTCTTCTATAGCGGTTCTGGTACTTCCAGACCTCAAGGCGCTCTCGCAAATAGCCTCCCAGGTGTGCACAACGTGAAACTCGCTACACTCAATAAACGCGAGAGATGCCGCCAACTCCAAGATTTCTCGGTTAAGAGGTTCGGCCGTGTCTTGATCGGGCGGATCGAGATCGTCGAAGTCGACGCAGGCCATAACGCGCCCGATCACAGTGGACTCGGTTGACTTAATGAGCCAGACCGGACACGGACATTTGCGAAGCAGGTGCAAGTCCGTAGTGCCGAAAAGCCTGTCCACTGCATCGGTGTCACCATCTGCTGACTTGATGACCAAGTCCCGCTCGTTGCGCAGGACCTCGCGAATGATCTCCAAAAATGGCCTGCCTTCTATGATCTTGGTATCAATCTCTACCTGTCCCCAGGCACATTCACATAGCTTATCCAGCGCGCTCTGTAGTTCTTCTATCCTGAATTGTCGAAGCATGTGGGGTGTAGGCGTGTGAGATAGGGCGGTATACTTTCTAGCACCGTAACCACCGTCAGCCGGGCATTGTTCCTTTCCGCGAGATCAACAGCATGTTGAAACGCATTCACAACCACTACAGATTCGGTCACATAAAGAATATTCTTGAAACGCTTCATTTAGTCCCTCGTTATCCGGATATCCGCTCGCGCAACGGTTTAGAATCAAAAACGCGCGCCGGTTCCCGCGCTTTCTCGGCTAGATTTGCAACGGCACGCAGGACCAAGTACCCCATTACCGCCGATAGGGTCGAGCCGAGCAGCACGCCGATGCGAGCTGCCTTGGCGTGTTCTGGGTCGGTGAAGGCCAGCGTGCCTAAGAACAGGCTCATGGTAAAGCCGATGCCTGCTAGCAATGAAATGCCGTACATATGTCTCCAGCCAACGCCCGTCGGTAAGCGGCAAATGCC
>JADFOC010000469.1 GCA_022563075.1 Pseudomonadota bacterium | reverse complement strand
TGAAGTGCAACAAAGTATCGAGCTCGGCGCATCGCAATGGCAGCTACAACAGTGCACCGTATGTCACGGTTCATCGGGTGGCGGTGGCATTGGTCCAAATCTGCAAACTAGCAATATCGACACAGTCGCCGAGCTGCGTTCGAAAATCGACTTGACTATGCCCCAAACCAATCCCAGTGCTTGTAAGGATAATGCCTCTTCTACTTGCGCCACCGATATAGCCAATTACGTGTTTGCCGTATTTCAGCAGGGCCAATCATCACTCAGCACAGATCCAGACGCAGATAATGATATTAGTCCCAGCTATTGAGTCAGCAGACGGACTGTCTAGGTCTGTTTTTTTCGCGTGCTAACCAGGGTAGACGTTACCTTTATCAATTTTATTTGGCGGCTGTCTGCATTGAGAATAGTGATCAGAAACGGACCTATATTAATGGTCTCGCCACGTTCCGGAATATGACCAAATTGCTGGAGTACCAGTCCTCCAATGGTGGTGAATTCCTGATCGGTGAAATCTGTCTTGAAGTAGCTATTGAATTCATCGACGGGAGTTAAGGCTTTTACGATATGGTTTTCCTCATCGAACTTCTTGATGTAACTGTCGTCGTCCACATCGTATTCGTCTTCTATCTCGCCAACGATTTGTTCGAGTACGTCTTCGATCGTCACTGCACCGCAGACACTCCCATACTCATCGATGACTATCGCCATGTGGTGACGAGTCTCCCGAAACTCCTTCAGTAATACATTGAGGCGCTTGCTTTCTGGCACGAAGGTGGCGGGACGAACGATATCTTTGATATTAAACTTCTCGATATTGCGATTCAGGATAAGCGGTAATAGATCCTTCGCTAACAAGATCCCCATCACATTGTCTACGTTGTCACCAACCACGGGAAATCTTGAATGCGAGGCGTTGGTAACCAATTTGATGATTTCTTTGCCAGACAATTTTGCTGGCACAGTCACCACTTGGGTTCGCGGTATCATGATATCGCGCACTTGCATGTTTGAAACTTGCAACGCGCCTTCGATAATACTCAATGCGTCTGCATCGAGGACCTGGTCTTGCTCTGCATTACGCAACAGCTCGAGAAGGCTTTTGGTATCGGTAGGCTCGTCTGAAAAAACTTGTACAATTTTATCGATCCAGGACCTCGGTCTTGGATCGATGCTAGATTTGTCGTCGGCCATGTGCTGGACTTTCTCCGTCAGTGAATAGCACTTGCTTACCCTATCAAATAAGGGTTTGGGAATCCAAGTCTTTCCAGCGCCTTTATCTCCAGGTTTTCCATGAATGTTGTATTTTCTTCGGAATCGTGGACATAGCCTAGTAGATGCAATAGGCCATGAATGAGCAGATGCGCCCAATGTGCCTCCAGCGTCTTCCCCTGTGAATCGGCCTCCTGTTCTACTACGTATGGGCAAATCACAATATCGCCCAGGGGCTCGTGGCCGAGTTGTTCGATCAAATTTTCTGGAAAGTCAGTCGGAAATGACAATACATTTGTTGCTGTATGCTTGCTTCGGTAGTGATGGTTGAGTTCGATTGACTCAGACTCTTCGACAAAGCGAAGACTCACGCTATATATTTTATCCACTGCCAGGCAATCCAGTGTGGTTTGAATCCAATTTTCACAGCGAGAACCATCGGGTATCCAGTGCGCGTTACAATCGTTGCTGATTTCAACTGTCACGTTCATTGAGTAGGGGAGGTTCTTGACCGCTGAGTTTAGAGACAGAACTGCGATCGAACTTGTCATAGGCTTCGACTATTTTTTGCACGAGTCGATGTCGCACCACATCCTTGGCATTGAAATATGTAAATCCGATCTCCTGGATTCCTTCCAATACTTTGGTCGCCTGTACCAGGCCCGATCGTGTTCCTCTCGGCAGATCGATCTGAGTAACATCTCCTGTTATCACCGCAGTGGAACCGAAACCTATGCGGGTCAGGAACATTTTCATCTGGGCGTCGGTCGTATTTTGGCTCTCATCCAGGATGATGAAGGAGTTATTTAGAGTTCTGCCGCGCATATAAGCCAAGGGTGCGACTTCAATAACATTTCTTTCAATCAGTCTGCCGACTTTTTCGAAACCTAGCATTTCATAAAGAGCATCATAGAGAGGCCGTAAAAACGGGTCGATTTTTTGTGACAGATCGCCGGGTAGAAACCCCAGTTTTTCGCCAGCCTCGACGGCGGGCCGAACCAGCAACACTCGATTTACCTGCTCCTTAATCAATGCCTCAACCGCGCAAGCAACCGCTAGGTAAGTCTTGCCAGTGCCGGCGGGCCCGATACCAAAATTGATATCGTAGCGCTGAATGTGGCGCACATATTGCCTCTGATGGTTGCTGCGGGGTTTGACCGAAGTCCTAGGAGTCTTGATCAGCTGCCGTTCTTCCTCGTCAATCTTTGCCGCTGGATCGAAATGTTGAATTTCCAGCAAAGCCAGGTGTACTAGATTCGGGCTTAATAGAT
>JADFOC010000468.1 GCA_022563075.1 Pseudomonadota bacterium | reverse complement strand
AAGCGTGGCGCCGTATTCGTCGATGAATTATCAGATATTCCGGTTGTGGACGCACAGGGCAGGTCGTCTATCGTTATATTCAGTGCCCATGGTGTATCCCAAGCTGTAAAGCAGGAAGCGAAGGAAAAAGGATTTAAGGTATTTGATGCCACATGCCCCCTCGTTACTAAAGTTCACCTGGAAGTCGCAAGATTCAGTCAGGCAGGTACAGAATGTGTACTCATCGGTCATCAATTCCATCCCGAGGTCGAAGGTACAATGGGCCAGTATGACGAGAGTGCCGGCGGCAAGATTTACCTGGTGGAATCGGTAGAAGATGCACAACGATTGAAGGTAAAGAATCCCGAAAAGCTGTCTTACGTTACCCAGACCACGCTCTCGATGGATGACACTTCGAAGGTGATTGATGCCTTAAGAAAAAAATTCCCGTCCATTCAGGGGCCGCGCAAAAAGGACATTTGCTATGCAACTCAAAATCGCCAGGATGCGGTTAAACAGCTGGCGCTGGAATGCGATCTACTATTGGTAGTAGGATCTCCAAACAGTTCTAATTCTAATCGGCTCAAAGAGCTAGCCGAACGATTAGGCTGCGACTCTTATTTAATCGACAGTGTTGAAGATATCGATCCGGCCTGGTTTGATAATAAATCTCGTTTCGGCATCACCGCGGGGGCCTCGGCACCAGAAATCCTGGTGCAGCAAGTGGTAGATCGACTGGGAGAGATTTGTCACCTGTTGCCCAAAGAATTGGAGGGTGTTACCGAGAATATAGTATTTAGTATGCCGAAAGAACTACGAACCTAAGGCGATAACGCTGGCTAATTGCAGTTCTTGTGCATGCCATGCGGGTGAGCTATAGCCGTTGCAATTGGTTGAGTGTCTGCTGGAGTACAGTCAATCCACTGGCCATCTGTTGCTGCTTGGCTCGTTCTTTCCCGACCACGGCGGCTGGCGCCTTGTCGACGAAATTCTCATTGCCAAGTTTGCCAGCGACGGCTTTGAGTCCGGACTCCAGTTTGGCTATTTCTTTTTCCAGACGCGCCCGTTCCGCTACTACATCGATAAGACCAGCTAGAGGTACCAGTATTTCGATGTCCTGATGAAGCGCAGTGGCCGCTACTGGCGCTTCCTCATCTGCATCCAGCCACTCGATACTATTTAATTTGGCGAGTTTCTGTAGATACGGCCGGTAGTTTTTCAGTCGGGTTTTATCCAACTCTGATCCTTTACGCAAGAAGGCGGTAATTGATTTTGCGGGAGAGATATCCATTTCGCCACGTATGTTTCGAATGGCGATGATGACCCCTTTAATCCATTCAATATCCTCTTCGGCTTGCTTGTCGATGTTTTTCTCATCATAGGTTGGAAAGCTTTGTAGCATGATGCTATCGCCGGAAATCTGTAGCAGAGGTGCAATTTTCTGCCAAATTTCTTCTGTGATGAAAGGCATGAACGGGTGTAGCAAGCGCAAACTTTTTTCCAGAATAATTAGCAGAGTCCAACGCGTTGCCCGCGCCGGTTCCGGATTGGCTGCTTCATCCCAGAGGATGGGTTTGGATAGCTCTAGGTACCAGTCGCAGTATTCATTCCAGATGAATGTGTATAAGGTCTGCGAAGCGAGGTCGAACCTATAGTTGGCCATCGCCGTTTCAAACTCCAGAGCGGTCTGTTCGAATCGACTGCTTATCCACTTGTCGGCAATTGATAGATGGCTGGCATCGGGTGCTTTTTCTGGTACCTCGGCTTCAGTATTCATTAGTACATAGCGCGCAGCGTTCCATATTTTGTTGCAAAAATTTCGAAAGCCCTCAGTTCTGCCCAGATCGAATTTAATGTCGCGTCCGGTGGACGCTAAAGAATAAAAAGTAAAGCGCAGCGCATCTGTGCCATAACCGGTTATCCCCTCAGGGAAAGAATCCCTGGTTGCCTTCTCGATTTTTTGCTGGGGTTGTGGTTGCATCATATCGGCAGTGCGCTTTGCGATAAGCTCATCCAAATCAATGCCGTCGATTAAATCAATAGGGTCAAGTATGTTTCCTTTTGACTTCGACATTTTCTGGCCATGCTCGTCGCGAACCAGGCCGGTGATATAGACTTTTTTAAACGGAATTTCTCCGGTGAATTTGAGAGTCATCATGATCATCCGGGCCACCCAGAAGAAGATGATGTCAAAACCGGTGACTAACACATCGGTGGGATGAAAACGGTCATAGTATTCCCGGTCATGCGGCCATCCCAGCGTCGAAAAAGTCCAGAGCGACGAAGAGAACCAGGTGTCGAGAACATCTTCGTCCTGCCTTAGCTGAACGTCGGCATCGAGATTATGCTTGCGGCGAACGTCGGCTTCATCGGTTCCCACGTAGACATTGTCCTGGTCATCGTACCAGGCTGGAATTCGATGTCCCCACCACAGTTGACGGCTGATACACCAATCCTGAATATTTCGCATCCAGGCAAAATAGGTGTTCTCCCAATTTTTGGGAACGAATTCAATT
>JADFOC010000057.1:2548-9788 GCA_022563075.1 Pseudomonadota bacterium | reverse complement strand
TAAGAAACATAAGATTGGAGCTAATGGTTTGCCCGGTTATAATTTGCAACCAATGGGACAGCATGAGATTCAGACCTACCAGGGCCAATACCAGACCACTCTGTTGCAGAGAAGAGAACATTCTCATTCGCAGGTGCAGGCTCAGCGTGACATAGGCGATGACTACCAGAGACATGGCATTCACTCCCAGTATCGATCCTTCCAAGATATCGAGTAACAGACCGACAAACCAAGCCGAGCCGATTCCAATTCGATAGGGTAGCGCCATCGCCCAGTAGATCAGAACCATCGGCACCCATTCGGGTCGATAGTGCATCGCCCATTGCGGGAACGGCACAATAGCCAGCAAATAGGCAATAAAAAAGCTAAGGACTATGACCCAGGTAGCATGTGCCTTCGATGGCATCGTGGCGCCTATTGGTCCCGCAGCCCGGGGGCAATCGGTGAAACCGGCCGGTCGCTGTCTGCTTCAGACAATAACTGGTCAGTTGCCCTGCTGGCAGAGTCTGTATCGATGGTCTCCCGAGCCTGAGTGGCCATGTCCTCATTCTGGAAGACCAGCATCACATGACGAGTACTGCCTATTTGCGCCAGCGGTCGGGCTCTCACCGTGGCGAAAGGCAGGCCCGGATCAGCATAGACGCTGATGATCTCTGCCACCGGATAGTTCTTCGGATAGACCTGACCCATACCGGAACTCACCAGCCGGTCCCCGGCCAAGATGTCTTGGGTCTGCGTAACGAACTCCAACACCAATTCGGCGGTATTGGTTCGACTGCCTCTGGCCAAGGCTCGCTCGCCATTGCGATTCACCTCGACCGGCGTGACATGATGGGAATCCGTGATCAGCAACACCCAACTGGTGAAAGGTAACACTTCATCCACCTGCCCCATGAGACCATGGGCATCGAGTAATGCCTGCCCGAGAAATACTCCATCGCTGGCCCCTTTATTAATCAGCACACGTTTGGAATAAGGGTCGGGCGATTGGTTGATTATCTCAGCGAGTAAAACCTCTCCATCGATAACCTGTGTCGCCTCTCGCAATTCGAGTAATCGGCTGTTTTCACTGGTGAGGCTCTCAAATAGTTGCAGCTCACGCTGTGACACCAACAACTCTTCTCGCAGGCGTTCATTCTCTTCCAGCAAGTCGGTGCGAGACACAAAGACATCATGGATCCAGAATGAAACCCGGGTCGGGGTATCGGCAACCCAATAGACAGGAGTCGTCGCATAGCCGAGAACGAATCTGACTTTATCCAGATAGCCGAAGCGATTATCAGCGAACATGATGCAGACTGATAATAGCAGGAAGGCGAGCGCCCGATATTCCAGTGCAACGCCTTTTATAAACAGGGTCTTATCGATGGCTGGAGTACCTCTTCATTGGCAATAGAGATTATAGTCCGGCTCAGCCTGCAGAAAACCTCTGATTTAAGACGGGCATCTCAATTGCGTAAAGATGCTCCTACTATTTTAACCTACTCCAGGGTCAACAGGTCAAGATCGTAGGAATCTAGCAGTTCCATCGCCTTGCCGCAGCCACGGGCGACACAGGATAAGGGGTCTTCCGCTACGATTACCGGCAAGCCGGTTTCTTCCGATAACAACTTGTCCAAGTCCTTCAACAGCGCGCCCCCTCCAGTAAGCACCAGCCCGCTTTCGGCGATATCGGAAGCCAGTTCCGGTGGGGATTGTTCCAGAGCGCTCTTAACCGCTTGCACAATGGCCGACAACGGCTCCTGTAGCGACTCCAGAATTTCATCACTGTTGAGGGTAAAGCTGCGGGGTACGCCTTCCGCCAGATTACGGCCGCGAACGTCGATTTCGCGAATCTCGCTGGACACGGATGTCCACGCGCAGCCAATTTCTTTCTTAATACGCTCGGCCGTCGCTTCACCGATGAGACTGCCGTAGTTGCGCCGCACATGCGTGGTAATGGCTTCATCCATGCGATCACCTCCCACGCGTATCGAGTCAGAATAAACCACCCCATTGAGCGAAATAATGGCAATTTCCGTGGTGCCGCCACCAATGTCGACCACCATGGAACCACTGGCCTGATCTACTGGCAGTCCTGCACCAATAGCTGCAGCCATCGGTTCCTCGATCAGACGCACGTCTCGAGCTCCCGCGCTGACCACCGATTCGCGAATAGCGCGACGTTCCACCTGAGTCGATTTGCAGGGCACACTCACCAGCACGCGAGGGCTGGGAGGAAAGAAACTATTCTCATGCACCTTATTAATAAAATGTTGCAGCATTTTCTCAGTCACCTGAAAATCAGCAATAACGCCGTCTTTCAGGGGGCGGATCGCGGTGATATTGCCGGGCGTTCGACCCAACATCCGCTTGGCATCAGTGCCTACGGCGGTGACGGTTTTTTGGCCATTGTGGGTACGTATGGCAACCACCGAAGGTTCGTTTAACACGATACCTTCTTCGCGCACGTAGATCAGTGTGTTTGCCGTGCCTAAATCAATAGACAGGTCATTGGAGAACAATCCCCGGAGTTTTTTAAACATGGATTTTCGTGTACCTCAAATCAAAGATTCCAATCCTGGCATGCATTGTTATTAAAACGGCTACTAAGCCTAATGATTTAGCAAAAGTGACGCTTTTATTGTTTCGATGCCAAAGGTGGACAAGGCTGGGGAGGCACTCAAAATGAATTACTTACTAAGAAAGCCCCCCAAGGAATCTCCCGGAGCGTTTCAACTTGCGTTTGACCTAATTGGGTGAAATTCAAGTATAATCTCGCCTTCGTGGCGGACAGGACGAACTCTAACAACGGCAAGGGGTTAGGGCAAGGGCCATCGAGTAATTAATTGGCCCGCCACGATCTACGTCTTATCCATCCCTACACAGAATACTGCGGAGAATCTGCATGGCTTTAGACAAGTCTGAAGTAGAGAAAGTCGCCCATCTAGCACGCCTGCACATTAGCGATGCAGAAGTCGAAGAAGTAACTAATCGGATTACTGACATTCTAGTGTTGATTGATCAGATGCAGTCAGTGGACACCGATGCCGTAGAGCCATTGGCCCATCCCCTGGATGCGGTGCAGAGACTACGGGTGGATGTAGTGACCGAGACCAATCTTCGAGATGAATTGCAATCTCTGGCGCCCCACAGTCAGGACGGGTTCTATCTGGTTCCGAAAGTGCTTGAATGATCCGCCATTGCTACGCCCGAGTTTAAAGCGCCGAAGCTACCGGTGCCTACCGAAGGAAAAATTGCATGATCGATAAAACTGTCGCCGAGTTATCCGTTGCACTTGCTGCCGGCGATATCTCCAGTGTGGAACTTACCCAGGCCTATCTCGATCGTATTGCCCGCTACAATGACGATCTCAATGCCTTTATTACCGTGTGCGAAGAATCTGCACTGGACCAGGCAAAAGCTGCCGACCTGGCTCGAGCAAATGGTGACACCAGCCCCCTGCTTGGAATTCCACTGGCACACAAGGATATATTTTGTACTAAGGGCATCACCACCACCTGTGGTTCGCGGATGCTGCAGAATTTCGTGTCACCTTACGACGCCACAGTGGTCGAACGGTTTAGTGCCGCCGGCACCGTGATGCTAGGCAAAACCAATATGGATGAATTCGCCATGGGCTCATCCAACGAAACCAGTTTCTTTGGCCCGGTAAGAAATCCCTGGGATCTTTCTCGTGTGCCGGGTGGTTCTTCCGGCGGATCGGCTGCTGCAGTGGCCGCCGATCTCTGTGCCATGGCCACCGGCACCGATACCGGCGGATCGATTCGACAACCTGCTGCCTTCTGCGGCATAACCGGATTTAAACCCAGCTACGGCAGAGTTTCACGTTGGGGCATGATCGCGTTTGCGTCCAGCCTCGATCAGGCTGGGTCGCTCAGCAAGAGTGCCGAAGACGCGGCCCTGATGATGAATGTGATGGCAGGTTTGGACAGCAAGGATTCGACCAGCGTCGATACCGAAGCAGTCGACTACAGCGCTACCCTCAATGATTCACTGGAAGGTTTGAGAATCGGTATTCCCAAACAGCATTTTGCGGAAGGGCTTTCGGCTGAAGTTGAATCGGCAATCCGAACCGCGTTGCTGGAATACGAAAAGCTGGGAGCGAAGGTAAAGGAAATCAGTCTTCCCAATAACCACTTGTCAGTATCTGCTTACTACGTTGTCGCGCCGGCTGAAGCATCGGCAAATTTGTCCCGGTACGACGGTGTGCGCTATGGTTATCGTTGTGAAAATCCTGTCGATCTGGAAGACATGTACAAGCGCACTCGTAGTGAAGGCTTCGGCGATGAAGTGAAACGCCGCATCATGGTGGGGACCTATGCCCTGTCGGCAGGCTTTTATGATGCCTACTATCGGAAAGCCCAGAAAATCAGACGACTGGTTAAGAATGATTTCACCAATGCGTTTAAGGAAGTGGACGTTGTTATAGGACCGACATCCCCTCACACCGCCTTCGAACTGGGCGCCAACAGTGACCCTGTTGCCATGTACCTTGAAGACATTTACACCATCGCGGTAAACCTGGCCGGCTTACCCGCTATATCAATTCCGGCCGGATCCGCCAATGGACTGCCCATCGGTATGCATATTGTCGCCGGTGATTTTGAAGAGGCTAAATTGTTAAACGTGGCACATCAGTTTCAGCGACAAACGGATTGGCACCTAAGCAAACCGACCACATTGGGCATGGGGGCTTAATCATGGAATGGGAAACAGTCATCGGCCTCGAGGTCCATGTACAGCTCTCGACTCACTCAAAGTTATTTTCCGGCAGCGCAACCAAGTTTGGAGCAGCCCCCAATACACAGGCAAACATCTATGATCTTGCCCTTCCGGGAACACTTCCGGTATTAAATAAAGCCGCCCTCGCAATGGCTGTCCGTTTTGGTGTGGCCATCGGCGCAGAGATTAGCAAACGCTCTGTATTCGACAGAAAAAATTACTTCTATCCGGATTTGCCGAAGGGATATCAGGTCAGCCAACTCGACTACCCAATCGTCGGCAAAGGGTCATTGACTGTCGCTCTCGAAGACGGTACCGAAAAAGTCATAGGGATAACGCGCGCGCACATGGAGGAAGATGCTGGCAAATCCCTGCACCAGGAATTTCCGGGAATGTCAGGCATCGATCTGAATCGCGCCGGGACACCGCTGTTGGAGATCGTTTCTGAACCCGACATCCGCAGCGCCAAAGAAGCGGTAGCCTATCTGAAGAAACTGCATGCGATCATCCGTTATCTGGATATTTCAGATGGCAATATGGCGCAAGGGTCGATGCGTTGCGATGCCAATGTCTCGATTCGGCCGGTTGGAACAACCGAATTCGGCAACCGCGCCGAAATCAAGAACATCAACTCATTTCGCTTCGTAGAAAAAGCCATCAACTATGAAATTCAACGACAACAGGGAGTTATCGAAGATGGTGGACGCGTGGTACAGGAGACCAGACTCTATGATGCCGACAAGAATGAAACCCGCTCCATGCGCAGCAAAGAAGTTGCCAACGATTACCGTTACTTTCCTGAACCGGATTTACTTCCCATCGTCATTGATGATGCGTTTATCGATTCGATTCGAGCGGAACTACCCGAGCTCCCAGACGCAAAGAAGGCACGATTTTGTCGCGAGTACGGCCTCAGCGAATACGACGCCGGCGTTCTAGTCAGCACTAGAGAGATGGCTGATTATTACGAAGTTGTCGCGAAACAAAGCGGTGACACCAAACTCGCGGCCAACTGGGTAACGGTGGAACTGCAGGGTTTACTCAATAAGAACAACTGGGAGATTAACGACTCACCAATTCAGGCAGACAGGTTAGCGACACTGATTTCCCGTATTCAAGACAATACAATTTCAGGCAAGCTTGCCAAGACAGTTTTCGAAACCATGATTGAAGATTCCGCCGGCGTGGACGCCATCATAAAGGAGAAGGGTCTGCAGCAAGTCACCGATGCCGGCGCCATTGAAAAGCTGGTGGATGAAGTCATCGCCAACAATCAGGCTCAGGTTGCGCAATATCGAGCGGGTAAAGAGAAAGTGTTTGGCTTCTTTGTGGGTCAGGCAATGAAAGCATCTAAAGGCAAGGCTAATCCAGCGCAGTTAAACCAATTGCTTAAAGAGAAACTAAAATAACGGACAGCGAGCTGGTCAGGACCACCGGCCATCTTTAATAGCATAGGCGAATGTAACTAGCGCAAGAAAAACCACACTTTTGCGCCAGCATTTTCAAATGACTGCTAAATAATTCGATCTCGACTTATTTGGTGATAATAGGCAGCTCTATGAAACAGGAAAAAAAATCCGGCAAGGATCGCACGCAACTGGCTACCAGGGATGAAACCTGGTCAGATGAACGGATAAAAGAATTTCTGTTGTTGGAGCCGCCGGAAGGGATGCCAGCCGATTATAATATTTTACTCAAGGCCTATCGCGGCATGACCACAGTACTGTTCGAACGCTTCATCGAGATTTTTGTGAAAGAAGGTCACGATGTCGGCGTTGCGTTGCCCGATGGCAGCACATTTCTGGACCTCGTATCCAAGCATAGAAAATCTACCGAGTATGCAGCCATACTCGAGCAAGCCAGTGCCGTAAAAAACTGAAGCAGAACGTCCCTGCTTGCACGTTTCCTATCTGCAGAATATCACCTTGTCGTAAATGGCAGGCATACCCGCCCATCTGCGTAGACATCTGAAATAAAACATGCTACTGATTTTAGCGCGTTAAAATATTTAGCAGTTATTAACGACATAAACCAATAAAAAAGTCTGATTACCAACCACAAACGTTTTCAGCCTAAATAATAAAATGCTTATAAACCGTGGAATATTAAGCGGGGCGATTTAAATACCCAGAATTTTGTTCCCGGTGGCACAACAAGAATAATGCAAGAAAGGGAGAACCTCCATGACCATGCCTTCACTTGGGTTGCATACCAATCTCATCAGACGACTACTGGCGCTTGCGATTTTATCAGCCCCAATCGGTCTTCAGGCACAAGACAACAATTCCGATCCCGATAGCGATGAGGAACTCGAAGTGGAAGAAGTTCTCGTCACCGGCAGCCGTTAGTATTCTGATCCTAGGGAGCCTCACTGAATACCATGATTGATCTGGGCCATCGGTTGCCGGTGTTCACGATTATCTATTAAACCTAAAAATAAGTGTTCGAATTTCCAGCTATTGTCCTTAAACAGATCTTCGAAATCCTCTTTCGATAAGGGCTTACTAAAATAGTA
>JADFOC010000057.1:0-2538 GCA_022563075.1 Pseudomonadota bacterium | reverse complement strand
GATCGCAGTGGTTTTGATCCAAAAATATTAATTGCTCCAGATTTTCCACACCTTCGGCTATGACATCGATATACAAACTATGTCCTATTGCAATCACCGCACGAACAATGGCTTCGTCATTTTTATGGAGACCGATATCCATGGTGAAACCTTTATCGATTTTCAATTCACTAATAGGCAGCCGCTTTAAATAGTTTAGAGATGAATATCCGGTGCCGAAGTCGTCGATGGAAATTTTTACCCCTAGCTTGCGGATGCGACACAATTCATCGATCACAGTTTCCGGGTCGTCCATAACCGCCGTTTCTGTAATTTCAATTTCCAAACTTCCCGGCTTTAAATGGGCCGCCTTTAGCGCGTTATCGATGGTCACTTCGAATGATCCAAAGCGCAGCTGCCGCGGCGACACATTCACTGCCACACACAATTCCTTAAATTCAGGAATTGTCCGCTGCCACTCGCTAATCTGGTGACAGACTTTACGCAATACCCATTCACCGATATCACAAATTTTGCCAGACTCCTCCGCAATGGGTATGAATATGTCTGGAGGTATTGATTTCCCCTCACAATTCCAGCGTAGCAGCGCCTCCATTCCTATCATCTTATTCAGAATCAGCGAAAACTTTGGCTGATAGACAATCGTAAATTCATCATCAAAAACTGAATGATTGAGTTGCTGAATGATTCGGTTTCGGCTTTCGGCTTCATTTTGAAGTTTGGCTTCAAAGAACTGAATGCCGCTTCTGCCCATCTTCTTTACCTGATACATTGCTGCATCCGCCGCTCGGATGACATCATCACAGGAATCGCCCACTCCTGGATACATGGCGATTCCAATACTCGGAATACTATATATCTCTTGACCGCCAATATGATGAGCGATCGAAAGTTTGGCCACAATTTTTTCAGCGGTGGCCTGGGCATCGCCCGGTGAGCGTATATCGAATAGAAGAATTGCAAATTCATCACCGGCCAAGCGGGAAAGCACATCACCCGATCGGATGCAGCTCTTCAGACCTTCGGCTACTCCCACTAAAATTTGATCGCCCACGATATGACCGTAGGTATCGTTTACCGCCTTAAAGTGATCAATATCAATATACAGTATCGCCAGTATGCTGTTATTTCGTTCGGTTCTCGACATGGCTTTTGAGAGGGCGTCGTAAAAATAGCGCCGATTCGATAGATGTGTCAGCGGATCATTGTTGGCTAACTCAACCAATTGCCGATCAGCATTTTTACGCGCAGTGATGTCCTGGAACATGAGTACTCCGCCAGTACATTGTCTAAAATCATCCAGCATCGTGGCGAAGCTATAGCCAATGTGAAATTCGGTATTTTTATCCGATAACCATATTTCACTCTCCACTTTGCATGGCGTACCTTGTTTCATCGCCTGGCAGATAGCAGAATCCTCCCAGGCCAGCTGCATATTTTTATCGGCGTCTATGGTTGAATGAGCCTGCTTATCTACAAAGAAATGACAGATATTATTCTCTAAAATACTGTCCTCGTCTAATTCGAGAATGGTCGCTGCCTTGGGATTTGCGAAGGTGATAAATCCACTATTGTCCAACTCGATAATGCCCTCGTTCGCTGACGACAATAAGAGTTCATGATTCTTCGCCAGTTTTTCGAAGTCCCTTTTTGCGTCCTCTGCATTCCGGCGTTGCTTTACCAGTTCAACCGTCTGTTCTGCCAACTGCTGATTAATCGAGATCAGAGTATTTCGGTGGTTTTCGGTATCGCTCAACAGCTCATTTAGCGTTGATGCCAGAACCCCAATTTCATCGTCTGATTTAAATTCGGATCTGATGCTGTAATCATGAGTCTTGGATACTTTGTGGGCCATATTTGTCAACTGCAGCATAGGTTTCACGATAAACAACTTCGAACCGATAGAAATGATAAAACTCATCAACCCCAGGGCGAGTGCAGAGATCAGAAATAGAGGGAGATACTGCGCCAATCGGTAAGCCAGCAATGGAATTGCGTGCTCTATGTACAGAAATCCCAGCGTCTGGTTTGCGTTAGATATTTCTTTTACTAGAATAAGTGTACGCTTAGTGAACTTGTAACCGGGGGAAATTGATAAGCGCTCTGGCGCTTCATTGCCTGCAGTGACATAGGCAGCAAAGATAGTATCATCCTTAGCCACGACCATTGCTTTAAGAATGTTCGGATTGGTGTTAAACGCGGACAAACTATCGGACGCCGAGACTCTATCACCAAAATCCATGGCCACATTAAGGTGCTCATTAATGATATCACCTTGTGTATCGAGCTCTTCCAGTAGGTTCGATTTAAAGGTATAGATTTCATACACCACGATGGTGATTGCCACCATGACCAGCGCAATAACGCTGCCCACAAACATTATCAATGTAAATTTTTCCTGAATTCGGAGCCTGGACAGCAACTTGGTAATCATTAATCGTTCCTGGCCATCTCTAACACCTTATAGTGTATATTCAGCCCCACGTTTTCAGCCATATCCCGGCTGACGTAGAAAATTATTCTTTCATCCTCTTCAGC
>JADFOC010000056.1 GCA_022563075.1 Pseudomonadota bacterium | reverse complement strand
TGGTGATATCCAAGGCGCAGGGGGCCTATGATCGAAATCAGCAAATAGCCGACAGTACCCTCGGCGCCCGTTTCACCAATCCCGCCTTTGCCTCAGCCTATGGTAATGATGCCATGCCGCAAACGGCGGACAACATCGCCAGCGACCTTGGTATTTCCCGTGAAGACAGCGACATTTTTGCCGCTGCTTCCCAGGCTAAATATGAGGCGGCACGGGCAGATGATTTCTTCAAAGAAGAGATTATCGCCATCGATGTTCCACAAGGCCGCAAGCAACCACCGCTTACCGTGGATAGCGATGAACATCCCCGACCCAAGTCCGATCTCGAAGCGTTAAGCGGGCTGCGCACTTTATTTGAAGATGGTGTCGTTACCGCGGGCAATGCCTCCGGGATAAATGATGGCGCCGCCGCGCTAATCGTCGGCAATGCCGCAATCGGTGAAAAATTTGGGGTGAAACCACGGGTTCGTATCATCGCCGGTGCCGTTGCCGGGGTTGAGCCACGAGTGATGGGATTTGGGCCGGTGTTTGCCATTCGCAAGGCATTGTCGCGGGCCGCCCTGGCGTTGTCTGATATGGACATCATCGAAATCAATGAGGCTTTTGCACCACAGGTGTTGGGTTGTCTCAAGATGTTGGAACTGGACTTTGACGACTCCCGGATCAATCCCAATGGTGGCGCTATCGCTATCGGTCATCCACTGGGCGCATCCGGTGCGCGTATTGCCATCACCGCGATGCGCCAATTGGAACGAACCGGGGCGCGCTATGCCGTGATTAGTCTCTGTATCGGCATCGGCCAGGGGATTGCAGCCGTCCTGGAGCGGGTAGAATAGCCCGAATTTATCCATAGATAGAATTCAATTTAGCCAGAAAAAGGAAAGCAACATGTCTGATGTAGTCAGCTACGAATTGATTGGAAATATTGGTGTGATTAGCGTGAACCATCCACCGGTAAACGCCCTGGCCCAGGTGGTGAGAGAGGGCATATTAAATGCGGTGACGGCCGCGCAGGGGGATGCCTCGGAGGCGATAGTGCTGCGCTGTGAAGGACGCACCTTTATTGCCGGTGCCGATATCACCGAATTTGGTAAGCCGCCTAAAGAACCTGGATTGGCGGCGGTATTGGCGGCAATCGAAAACTCCAACAAACTGGTGATCGCTGCCATCCATGGCACCGCGTTGGGTGGCGGATTCGAAGTGTCACTCGCCTGTCACTACCGCTGTGCGATTGCCTCCGCCAAGGTTGGTTTGCCCGAAGTAAAATTAGGGTTGCTTCCCGGCGCGGGTGGTACGCAGCGGGTACCCAGAATTGCCGGCGTCAAGGCGGCACTGGATATGATCGCCAGCGGTAACCCGATAGCGGCCGATAAGGCCCTCGACATGGGCTTGATTGATGAAATTGTTGAAGAGGCTGACCTGCAGGCAGGTGCCGTTCAATACGCCAAAGATTTAGTGGAGTCAGGTGCACCTCTTAGACGCATCCGCGACATCACTATCGATGCCGCCACCATCGAGCCGGGATTTTTTGACAATGCACGCAAGCAACTGGCGCGGCGTGCGCGTGGTCAGATAGCACAGGACAAGATCGTTTCCTGCATCGAAGCGGCGGTGGAGCTGCCGATGGATAAAGGGCTGCAGCGAGAAAGAGAGTTGTTTCTCGAATTGGTCACCTCGCCGGAATCGGCCGCCATGCGACATATCTTCTTTGCCGAACGTCAGGCTGCGAAGATCAAGGGCCTGGCCAAAGACACGCCGGTTCGGGAGATTAATAAGGTCGCCATCATCGGTGGTGGCACCATGGGTGGTGGTATTGCCATGTGTTTCGCCAATGTTGATATCCCGGTGGTGATGGTGGAAATCAATGATGAAGCGCTGCAACGCGGCCTGAATATCATCCGCAAGAACTACAAGATCACCGTACAGAAAGGCAAATTAGACGCGGACAAAATGGAAGATCGACTCGGTCTGATCACCGGCACCACCGACTACGCTGACATTGCCGACGTCGATCTGGTGATAGAAGCAATCTTCGAAAATCTGGAATTAAAGAAAGAAATATTTGCCAAGCTGGATTCGGTGTGCAAACCGGGGGCTATTCTGGCGACCAATACCTCCTATCAAGACGTGAATGCTATCGCCGAAGCCACGTCTCGACCGCAAGATGTGCTGGGTATGCATTTCTTCAGTCCCGCCAACGTGATGAAGTTGTTGGAAGTCGTGCGCGGGGAGAAGACCGCCGACGATGTGTTGGCAACCAGCATGAAGATTGGCAAGAAGATCGGTAAAGTGTGCGCGCTTTCCCGGGTTTGCTATGGCTTCATCGGCAATCGAATGTTGGGTGGCTATGGGCGCGAGGCGCAGCTGCTATTGATGGATGGTTGCACGCCGACACAGGTGGACTCGGCCCTGGAGAGCTTCGGCATGGCGATGGGCCCGTTGGCGATGGGTGACCTGGCTGGCCTGGACGTAGGGTACAAGGCACGTCAGGGCAGAACCGACTTACCCGATGATCCCAAGCTCTATCGCATGGGAAACTTGCTGGTGGAAATGGGCAGGCACGGTCAGAAAACCGGATCGGGCTTTTACAAATACGATGCAGAAACCCGCAAGCGCATCTCCGATCCGGAAGTCGAAGCGATGATCAAGCAAGAAGCCGCAAAACTGAATGTCGAACAGCGGGATATTTCCGATCAGGAAATACTGCAGCGCTGCTTCTACCCATTGATCAATGAAGGTGCGCGGATCCTGGAAGAAGGTATCGCCCAGCGACCCAGCGACATCGATGTGGTTTATGTGTTTGGCTACGCCTTCCCGGTCGCCAAGGGTGGGCCGATGCATTACGCCGATCAGATCGGCCTGAAGAATGTGTATGACAAGATCTGTGAATTCCGGGAGAGTTATGGTGAACAGTATTGGCAGCCGGCGCCACTGTTAAAACAGCTGGCCGAAGCAGGCAAGACTTTTGCGGAATGGGGATCGGAACAGGGCTAAGACCCTTAACGAATCATTATGCGCATCGAGTCCGAAGGGGCCGTAATTGAGTACGGCGGATGACTGGACCGTCGCATGAGAATAATCAACAAGATGGTAGAGGATAGAGCATGATTTCATATCAAACCGCAGCTCCCGGTGCACCACTGGTTGCAGTAGAATCGGAGACACCGCAGCCCCAGGGCACCGAAGTATTGGTGAAGATGGTTGCCTGTGGCGTGTGCCACTCCGATATTCATCTGCACGACGGTGTCTTCGAACTTGGTAATGGCAAACAACTGGAAGTCGGCCGTGAAGGCATGGTGCTGGGTCATGAGATATTTGGTGAGGTAGTCGCCGTGGGGGCGGATGCTGAAAACGTGGAGATCGGCGATCGCCGCGTGGTGTATCCGTGGATCGGCTGTCGCGATTGTGCCGCCTGCAATAGAGGCGATGAGCACATGTGTACACCGGGCAGAGCATTGGGAATCAGTGTTCATGGCGGCTTCGCCGATCACGTGCTGGTACCTCATAGCCGTTACCTGTTCGACAAAGGTGACATATCTGATTCTTTAGCGGCTACTTATGCCTGTTCTGGTTTGACCGC
This sequence comes from Pseudomonadota bacterium, assembly GCA_022563075.1. GTDB lineage: Bacteria > Pseudomonadota > Gammaproteobacteria > Pseudomonadales > Pseudohongiellaceae > UBA9145. The sequence goes on along the minus strand of JADFOC010000056.1, from coordinate 6,209 downwards.
GTTCAGCGCACTGAAGAAGATCGGGGAGCTATCGGCAGACGATACCGTGGTCATTATCGGCGCCGGCGGCGTAGGTATGATGGCGATTCAGATTGCGCTGTCTTCCATGGGTATAGATCCAATTGTGGTGGACATAGACGATAACACGTTGCAGGCCGCCAGGGATCTTGGGGTTACCCGCACCTTTAATTCGTCGGATCCGAAAACCGCCAAGGAAATTCGCAAGCTGACCGGTGGGGCCTATGCGGTACTGGATTTCGTCGGCGCCGAAGCCTCGGTTAACTATGGGCTCGGTTGTTTGCGCAAAGGCGGCATGCTGGTAATCATCGGTTTGTTTGGTGGGGCTCTCAATATCCCGATTCCTTTTCTGCCGATGAATGCTCGTACGATTCAGGGCAGCTACGTGGGTACACTGCAAGAGATGACCGAACTGATGGCATTGGTTCGTGCCGGCAAGATTTCCCCCATCGAAATACACGAGCGACCACTGGCCGAAGTCAGCGCAGCGCTCGCCGATTTGAAGGCGGGAAAGGTTCAGGGCCGACAGGTATTGGTTAACGCCTGATTACATCGCGTAATAGAGTAGGAGTTTCATTTGTCAGAATTAGAAGAGTTTCAACAGCACACGCGAGCCTGGCTGCAAGAGAATTGCCCAGAGTCGATGCGGACAGCGATGGTACCAGAGGAAATCGTCTGGGGTGGACGCAATGCCACTTTCAAGAATCCAGACAGCCAACTGTGGCTGCAACGGATGGCAGAGAAGGGCTGGACCTGTCCTACCTGGCCGACGGAATATGGTGGCGGCGGTCTTAATAAAGAACAGGCCATCATTCTGAGCCGGGAGTTGTCGCGAATCAATGCCCGACCTGCACTCACCAGTTTTGGCATCAGCATGTTGGGTCCGGTGTTACTCGAATACGGTACGCAGCAGCAGATAATGGAGCACATGCCAAAAATTGTGCGTGGAGAAATTCGCTGGTGCCAGGGTTATTCCGAGCCAGGATCCGGATCAGATCTGGCGAGTCTGGCGACCAAGGCCGAACTGCACGGTGATGTATATACCATCAACGGCTGCAAGGTCTGGACATCTTATGCGGATTTGGCCGATTGGATATTCTGCCTGGTTCGAACCGACAGTGATGTGCCCAAGCACGTGGGTATCAGTTTTATTCTGTTCGATATGGCCAGTGAGGGAATATCCACCAAGCCGATTCAATTGATCAGTGGTTCGTCGCCTTTTTGCGAAACCTTTTTTGACGACGTCAAAGTGCCGGCGAAAAATCTGGTAGGTCGATTGAATGAAGGCTGGACCATCGCCAAGCGATTGCTGCAACATGAGCGCACCATGATTTCCAGTTTCGGACTGGTCAGTGGCCAAACTGATCGCGGCGGCACTACCTCCATCGTGTCCACTGTCGAAGGCGCCGCCATGCATTATCGTGGAGATACCGGGAAATTATCGGATGCGGTACTGCGGGATCAGATTGCCCAGTTTAAGATTGACAGTGCGGCCTTTGCCTACACATCTGAGCGATCGGTTGAGGAATCGGAGCAGGGACAGGGGCCAAATGCCACATCTTCGATGCTTAAAAACTATGGCTGTGAACTCAACAAGCGACGCTATGAATTATTAATGCAGGCACTCGGCAGCCAAGGTCTGGGCTGGGCAGGCGATGGCTTCGAGGATGCCGAACTGCAAGTGACGCGAGAGTGGCTTCGCTCCAAGGCCAATTCGATCGAGGGTGGGACCTCGGAGGTGCAATTAAATGTCATTGCCAAGCGAGTTCTGGGACTGCCAGACATGCTGAGCATGAACAAGAAGTAGAGGACTGGCAATGACCTTAGTACTTAGTGAAGAACAACAACTGTTGAAAGATTCGGCCAAGAATTTCTGTCAACAGGTCTCCCCAATTGGCAACTTGCGCAAGTTGCGAGATACCAAGGATGCAGATGGCTTCGATCGGAAGATCTGGGCGCAGATGATTGAATTGGGCTGGGCCGGTATGGCGGTGCCGGAAGCTTACGGCGGCTTCGATTTTGGTTATGCTGGCCTGGGTGTAGTGCTGGAAGAAACCGGCCGTACCCTGGTCAATTCGCCGCTGATATCGACGGTGTTGCTGGCAGCGACTGCCATTACTGAACTGGGCAGCGAGGAACAAAAACAAGCACTGCTGCCGAAAATAGTTTCCGGAGAATTACTGGTGGCATTGGCGTTGGACGAGCACACTACCCATTCTCCGAGTCACATCGCCACCACGGCCGAGGCAGCCGACGCTGGTTATGTCTTGAACGGCGTTAAAACTTTTGTGCTGGACGGTCATGTCGCGGAAAAGCTCATCGTCGTCGCACGCACCTCCGGTGACACCGATAGTGAGGATGGGATCAGCCTGTTTCTGGTCGATGCCGACAGTGAGGGCGTCAAAGTCACCCGCACCTGGATGGTGGATAGCCGTAACGCGGCGAAGTTGGAGCTGACTAAGGTGAGGGTTGCCGCGGATGCTTTGTTGGGGCAGATTGATTGCGGCTTCAATGGCTTGGACCGCGTATTGGATATTGCTCGTATAGGTCTGGCGGCAGAGATGTTAGGTAGCATACAGGAAGTGTTTGATCGCATCCTGCTGTACCTGAAGCAACGCGAACAATTTGGCGTACTGATTGGTTCCTTCCAGGGACTGCAGCATCGCGCTGCGACTATGTACAGTGAAATTGAATTGTGTAAATCTGTAGTACGGGCGGCGCTGTCAGCGCTCGACGATCCCAAGAAGAGTCGAGCAGATATTGCCGAGCTCGCCAGTATCGCCAAGTCGAAGTTATCGGAGGTGTTTTTTCTGGTCAGCAACGAAGGTATCCAGATGCACGGTGGTATCGGCATGACCGATGAATTTGATATTGGATTCTTTATCAAGCGTGCGCGCGTGGCGCAGCAGTTTCTCGGCGATGCGAGTTTTCACCGCGATCGATACGCGACGCTTAATAGTTTTTAGCCATAGTTTCTCGCTAAATTAACGTGTAGCAAGGGTAGCTGCATAGGGCATTCAAATGACCGTCAGGCTGCGAGACTTTTACGAAACTGGACGCAAGATCAATGATGATCCGCTGGTGTATGTGTTCGAAGATTTCCTGGATGATCTCGAAGTCGAACAATTGCTAGCCGCCGCCGAGCCCAAATTGAAACAGGCACTGGTCAGTTCCGCCAAATCCGGTGTCGAAAGCGACGGTCGATCCGGCAGCAATTGCTGGGTTGCCCATGGTTACAATGCGGTTATCGAAGAACTGTCGCTACGTGTCGCCGCAGTAGTAGGCGTTCCGCTGGAGAATGCGGAATCGCTACAAGTGATCTATTACAGCGAGTCCCAGCAGTATGCGCCGCACTTCGATGCCTGGGATGCCGCCACCGAGCGGGGTCAGCGGTGCATGCGCAAAGGCGGTCAACTCATGATCACCTGCCTGTTCTATCTTAACGATGTGGCGGAGGGCGGTAGCACTATCTTTCCCAAACTGGACATGGAGGTGAGAGCCAAGAAGGGCCGGATGCTGTTATTCCATAATTGTCACGAAGGCAGTACCGTTCGACATCCTGACAGCCTTCACGGCGGAATGCCGGTACTCAAAGGGGAGAAGTGGGCTTGTAATTTCTGGTTCCGGGAAAAAGTTTACCAGGTAGCTGGCACCGTGCCTGCGCGAAAACAAGATCCGCCGCTTCTAACTAAATTTAAACGTGTCATCTAGTAGCGCCTCCCCATGTTATTACTCATCATCGGCGCCGTTCTAGCAATTCTGATCTACGTTCCCTCCTTCTGGGTGCGGCAGGTAATGAGTAAATACGGCAATGAAATTCCTGGATTGTCCGGCACCGGCGGAGAGCTGGCAAAACATTTAGTGCAGCGATTTCAGTTGGAAGGCATCAAGGTCGAAGAAACCAAGCCCTTCCAGGACCATTTCGATCCCGCCAGCAAGACCGTACGCCTGAGCCCGGATAACTTTAATGGCAAATCCCTCACCGCGGTCGCCATCGCCGCTCACGAAGTGGGTCATGCCATTCAGTTTCACCGGAAGGAGAAAATATTCGAGTTACGAAAACGCTACTTGCCCACTGCCCAACGATTTAATCGAGCCGGTATTATCATCATGATGTCATTGCCGCTGATCGGTATTGTGTTACGCTCGCCGCTGGCTATAGGCGTGGTTCTTGGCGTGAGCCTGTTACTACAGGTCATTGGCGCATTTTCCTATCTAATCATTCTGCCGGAAGAATGGGATGCCAGTTTCAATAAAGCATTGCCGATACTGATTGACGGGGAGTATGTGAATGAAGAGCAAATTCCCTCGATACGCAAAATTTTAAGAGCCGCCGCCTTGACCTATTTTGCGGCGGCATTGGCAAACGTGCTTAATGTTGGCAGATGGTTCATGATATTAAGGCGCTGAGCTTAGGAATTTATTTTTTCTGTGGGTAGTACAATGGACGATTCAATCAATGTCTTCGACGAAACGCTGATCGCTTGCGGCGCAGATCCAGTGACGGGTTTTTACCGAGATGGCTGCTGCAACACCTGTGAGGAAGATCTGGGTTCGCATACGGTTTGTATTCAGGTCAGCCAGAAATTTCTTGAGTATTCCCGGTTTCGTGGCAACGATCTCTCCACACCCATCCCCGAATTCGGATTTCCCGGATTAAGTCCAGGAGACAGCTGGTGTCTGTGCGCATCTCGTTGGCTGGAAGCCTACGAGCAAGACATGGCGCCGAAGGTCTATCTCATGCGCACGCACAAGAAGGCACTGGACATTGTATCGCTGGAAAAATTGAAGGAATTTGCGGCGGACATTAACTAGTCTTGTCAATCTATCCCCAATTGATCCAGTGGGCTGGTGGCGAGGCTATAACCTTGGAGGCGCATATTTCTGCGTACCGATTCGAGAAATTTACTGCTCATGCGAATGTCCGTATTCTGCAAGATTAGTAAGCAAATCTAGTTCAAATACTCACCAATTTGCAAATTATGCTCGCTTTTTATTCCCAGGTGGCTCGCTTTGCCCAAGCGGCGCAGATTGTTATCTTGTTTTTCAAGCAGTTACAAAATAGGCGCGCTTTAAATCGACCCTCGCTGAAAGCAAAGCGACCCTGCTCGGTATCCAACCCTGAGAAATAAACAAGTTCTAATTTTTCTGTTCCAATTCAAGCAATTACCGCATAAACTAAAATCCCACGATATTACAAAGGGACCCAGTTCCCTATACAAATGTTATGTGTATAGCCATCCGGGTAGATTAAAAAATTTCCATCTGGCGGCAAATTGACGACCTTTTGGCATGACCGACAGCGTAGAAGAACGAATAAGCTAACACTCCCAGCAGCGAGAATTTATGATGTTTGCCAAGCAGCTCAGACAAAAAGCGCTACTTTCACAAGAACATCTTTCTGAACTAAGCGGCTTAAGCCTTCGCACCATTCAGAGAGTAGAAAGTGGGCATAGGGTCAGCTATGGCTCATTGAGGGCTCTCGCCGTTGTCTATGAAATATCTGTTAACGAACTAGAGCGGGAGTTATATGCAATGGAAAATATATCTGAAGATTTTGTGGAAATACCCCTTTGGGCAAGACTATTATTGGGGAGAGGTTGGTTTGGAGCTAGTCGACAAACTCTTCATCGAGCCGAGATTGGAATGATTCTTATAGCAATTATTATGTGCACAGCATCAGTAGTAGTCCCAGGGAAACAGTTTCCTTTATGGAATTTGACTACAAATGAACTGCTTCTAATAGGTGGCACAAGTCAATTTTTTGGAGCTTATCTAAATTCAATAGTCATTCGAATTGGCGATAAATATCGCGCTTGGCCTGCAATTGAATCCAAGCTTTCTGGAAGCTTCTTTGGGCTAAAACTTTCTAAAAATCAGGCAAACTAGCGTAATGCTACTTAATTGAGTAAAACACATAACAATACGCTCTGAGTCCTTCGTCAATATAATTTTCTAGATTGCCAACACCTTTCTCTTCTTAAGAGCGAACAGATAGGTTGATTCATTATATGGTGTTCTGCTTTGCCAACACCTGAAGATGATCCTGATCCATTTGAACGCAAGCATACGCAAAACTGCTTGATGTGATTTCCCCGCTGCACGTTTCTTTTCGTAAAACTCTTTTGACCAGAAGGAATATTTCTTACTTTGATTGGCCCACTCCACAAAAGTTTGCCTTAGGAACTTTG
>JADFOC010000467.1 GCA_022563075.1 Pseudomonadota bacterium | reverse complement strand
AAATCTTGGACGCTGCCATGGCTCTTGAAAACCTGATGAGTAAAGCCGGTAGCATGGCCAGGGTAAGCACGTAGGCAAAGCCGATGCCGATGGCCACGATTTGGCCGAACTCCCGTATCGCCGGCGACGAACACATATTCAGCGAAGAGAAACCAATGGCGGTGGTGACGGCAGCGAGGGTTATCGGCTGAAAGTTGTGAGTCACACTCTGGCGCATGGCCGACAAGCTAGTGTCTCCCTTATGCAAAAACTGCTTATAGATAGAGATAATATGCACGCTATTGGCCACCGAAATTATCACCACCACCAGCGGTGCAATAATTGAGATGCTATTGAAGGAGTAGCCAAGGTAGCCTAAGGCACCTACGGTGCACAGGATGGTGAAAATTGTGTGAGTCAGAATACAGACCCCTAACCAGGCTGATTTGAAGCAGAAGCAAATGACCAACACGCACACGAGTATGACGAAAGGCATGAGGTTGGTGAGATCGTCGATCATGGCCTGTTGGCTGGATTGTTCCAGCAAGACATTGCCATTGACGTGGATGCCCACCTCGGGATTTGCCGCACGCAAGTCATCCCGTAGCTGCAACACAGCCGTTGCTATTTCCATGCGTTGCTGATTCGAAGCACCCTCTGCATCGAGCGTTACAATCGCGAATGTGAGGGTGGCATCGAGAGACAACAGGTTAGCGGTAAGCAGTCTGTCGCTGGTAGCAACGCTACGCAATGCGTCCAATTGTTCCTGCGAATAGTCAGTTAACGGATTAACAAACAGCCGTTGTTGCTTCTCTGGTGAGTAGTAATCAATCAATGAGGTGAGTCGAACGGCGAACGGAATAGCCCGAAATCCATTTCGAAGTTCCGCGATCGCAGCAAGCACATTTTTGGTGAAGACAGAATTATCTTCGATTGCAACAAAAGCGAAATTGACTTCGAAGGCGCTGGGGAATTCTTCTTCGAGTAATTCCACCTCATCCAGGTAGGGGTCACTTCGAGAAAGTAAAGCTTCCAGCGAGGCATCGAAGCTGGTGCGCAGAATACCGCTGGCTAAAACCAGGCTGATCAGACTGGCAATGAGCAGTAATAGCTTCCTGTGGCTGACAGTAAATTCACCGACTTGCTGCGAATAGGATTTTTGCACTTCGTGGCTCGATTTCCTGGCGTTAACTTTGCTTCTGCGATTTTAATCTAAATGAGACTTTGGAATTTATGTTAATCAAATTGGAAACCCAGTTTGAGGGATAATCCGACTGTCTATTGTTGGCCAATATGTTCGTGAAAAGAGTATAGAAGACCAGAAACGGTGGTTCAAGTGATGCAGCAAACTTGTTTTCGGTGGGTGTTCCAGTGGAAATGGCAGCAGCCTTCTGGCTGAATACAGTCGAATAGAAATTGCTGATGTTGAACCAGCTGGCCACAGAATTTTAGCCCATCGCTGACGAAGGATTGCCTGCAATCTCTTGCACTCCGGGGGTGAATAATTCTATTCTGCGCAACTATGTTGCTATGGTAATAGCACCAGGGGAGTAATCCATGGAACTACTGCTGATGCTAGCCGTACTTGGGCTTCTGCTAGGGGCAGTGCTGGGGTGGGTGTCATTTTTTAAAATCAGTTCTCTGACAAAGGAAATCGGCGCACTTCGCCAACAACTAGATATTGCGATTGAGCGAATTAGTAATCTTGGTCCATCAAGCTTCGTCAATGATGCAAAAAAAGACGACAATGCACCAGAACCAATACTCAGCAATGACGCAGACAGGCTAAGCCCGGAAACACCGACAGCAGCATGGATACAACCCAAATCACCCGTTGCTGATGTTTGGACCGGTCCCGACAATGCGGAAATAGAGGATCAACCTCGTCCGGTTACTGCTGTTAAAGAAGGAGTTGCACGAGACGATTTCAGCGCAATTATCTCCCGAGCGAAAGATCAATGGATGGTCTGGCTCGGGGGTATATCCATCGGTCTGGCAGGTATCTTCATGGTGCGCTACTCCATCGAACAGGGATTGCTGGGGCCTACGGCGCGGATTGTGCTAAGCCTGCTGGCGGGTGTAGTTCTACATGCGGTAGCTGAATTTGGTCGCCGTCGTAGTGTGAGCCAATATCAGGCTTTCGCCGCACTCGCAGGCGGCGCTAGCATAATGCTGTATGCAGCGCTGCTGGCGGCATTGCTGCTTTATAATCTATTGCCATCCTGGCTGGTATTTGCTGCGCTGGCTTTGGTGTCACTGGCGAGTATGGCGTTGGCAGTCCTGCATGGTCCGGTGTTGGCCATATTAGGGATACTTGGCGCCTATGTAATTCCTCTGCTGGTGGACACTGGAAGCGACAGTATCCTGGGACTGTATATTTACGCCATCATCATAAGCTGTGCGGCCATTTTGCTGATGCACTACGTGTACAGAATCTGGTTGTGGGGCTTCATGTTACTTGGATCAGTCGGTTGGTGGTTCCTTTCACTTCCCATTGGCACGTCAGAGGGCTATCGTGGTTATTAT
>JADFOC010000466.1 GCA_022563075.1 Pseudomonadota bacterium | reverse complement strand
CACCCACCATGGGTGTGGAAATCGATATCGGCTTTATCTCCTACCTGGTACTCATTGTAGCCATCAGCTCGTTCGGCATCGCCGGGGTTGGGGGCGGGGCCACCAACGCCGCGCTGATGGTGTTTTCAGTCATGGGCTTTCCTATCACTGTGGTGGCCCTATTGATTTCCATCGAGCCGATGATTGATATGGCGCGTACGGCGCTTAATGTAAACGGCGCCATCACTGCTGGTATGATCACATCCAGATTCTTCGGCGCTGGGGCCGATGTGACATCCAGCGATCTCGCAAACCAGAGCCAGCCAGAGCGCTAACGATTGGTCGGTACAGTCAGTAATTGAGGAATAATAAAATCATGCAGACACTAATAAAGCCGTTCGCCCTCCTGTCGGTATTGGCAGTGTGGGGTGTAGCAACGTTAACCCATGCCGCAGAAATTACTCGAAATAACGAAGGCAATTATTTTTACACCAGCATCACCATTCCAGCCGGTGCCGAGACCATGTACCTGAGTGGCTCTGGCGCCAGGCCACTGGAAGATGGTAGCTGGGGAGACATGAAGCAACAGACAATCAATACTTTTTCTCGTTTCAAACAAACGCTGGAATCCCAGGGTTGGTCGATGAGCGATATCATTCAGGTACGTGCCTTCGCGGTCGCCGGTGATGACGGTGAACTGGACTTCGCTGGATTTAATGAAGGCTACGCGCAGTTCTTCGGCAGCGGGGATAACCCAAATAAGCCGGTGCGTTCCTTCGTCGAGATAAAAGATCTGGTGGTAGATGGCTGGCTGGTTGAGATAGAAATCAGGGCCGCAAGAATGCCTGATTGATCAAGCAGACCAAGCTAACTGTTATTATTTATCAGCGGACTGGGGATCGATTGGTCCCTGCATCTCTGGTTTTAAAGGCCTAGGATCTCGCGTATTTCGCGCGCCGTCATGCCTTTAACATACACCTCGGTACCACGATCAAATTCTCTGGCCCGCGCCAGGCCGCCGACGAACACCGGGTCGAAGCCTGCATCCGCAATTAGCTGGCGGGTCACGGCGATGGCTTCCGTGTCATCGGCGGCGAAGGGTATACCAATGAGCTCGCCATCCCGGTGTGCCTCTCGATTTACTTCGATGAAGCTCACCGCATTGAAAGCCCTTGCCAGACGCACGTCAGGGAAAAACTCTGCCGTGGCCACACCAGTTCCTTTGGCCAAAGCCGCGTCCGCCATCGGGCCATCTCGTCGGGCAACAGGATTGCCGCAATCGATCACAATCTTGCCTCGCATTAAGCCGGCGTAGTCTCTGCCCAGTTGGGGCATCGCGGCATAGGGCACGGCGATAAAAACGATGTCTCCAAATTCGGCGGCCTCTTGTGGGTAGCCTGCCCGCGTCTTGGCGCCAGCGCGCGCGATCAGATCATCCAATTCATCGGGATTGCGGGAGGAGAACAGGATTTCGTGTCCGGCTTCGGCCCAGCGCAGGCCCACCGCACCGCCAATTCGTCCAGACCCGATTATGCCTATCTTGAGTGGTGTTGAGGATTGGGCAAGAGTGGAACTGGAGTACATCAGTGACCCGATGCTGGCACCCGCCGCCGCGAGCAATAGTTGCTTGCCAAACGTTCGTCTTGAAAGTACCTGCCTCGCGTTGTTTTTCATTTTCCAATCCTCACGATGGTTATGCCATTATTGGTCCAGAACGCAACGAGCGGCTCCCTAATCAAGAGCGCTCCAAGATTAAGAGTCTAACTAACAATATCGATCAAGACTCCATCAAAGGGAATGCCAGTATAACTCAATCGAGATCTTGTCCATTCTGCTGGCTAAGAAGTGCATTCGAGTCAGGGGGCTTAATCGCTAGTCTCAGTTCAAGCCATAAGGTATGGTGTGTTTTACTTTCTGCGCAGTAGGTTGTATCGGTGGATTTTTTTAGGCTAGGCTTATCTCTGTTTCTGCTTGCGATAACGCCTGTGGTGACGGCTCAATCCACCGCTGACCTGCAGGATTTCAATGCCGCCTACCTGCAATGGGGCAACACCCTTGAGTCGAATCCAGATATTGCCCGCGAAGCGGCAGGCAGGGCCTACGAATTGGGGCGAAAAATATTTGGCGAAGAAAGCGAACGCACCGCTGTGTTGGCGATTAACTATGCCAATTTATTGCCAGAAGAAACGCAGACACAAGATTATCTCGATGCAGCGGTAACCATCTATCAGTCAATATTTGGTTTTGGCTCGGTAGCGATGATTGACCCATTGATGCGCCTCGGACGGTCACTGGCGGATACTGAGAAGTTCCATTTGGCGACAGCTTATTATCAACGCGCGCTGCAGTTGGCTGTTACGCACCAGGGAGAAGAATCAACTAAGGCTGGAGAAATTCAACTGGAACTCGGTTCCATCGCCCTGATCGAAGGCGATATCGATGATGCTTTTTTCCGGCTGCAAACAGCTCAACAAATTCTGCAGCAATTTTCCGATACGGGGTCACTGTCTAATCTGGCGCGAACCAAGCTCTTACTGG
>JADFOC010000465.1 GCA_022563075.1 Pseudomonadota bacterium | reverse complement strand
AACTTCTTGTTGGCCTCCGCTTTGGTGGCCGCACCCATCCAGTCTATCTCCTCGATGCTTTGCGCCAGCGCCGTCCGCAGGTTTTCGACCAGTGCTTCCATTTGTTGCTTGGCCGATTCTGGAAAGTGTCGGTCGACGTATACCTCACCGATGGCTTCGCCGAGGCTGTTGAGCGAGCCAACCCTGGCAACGCCCCGCTCCCAACGCTGCCGTTGTTCCGGTACGCCATCGAGGATCGTAGAATAAAAATAGAAAGATTCCTCATCGATTTCTTCGGAAAGGGTGCTGGCGCTATCGACGATGAAGCGATAGGTCATGAAGTTCTTCCAGTTGTCTACGGCAAGCTCGTTGACCAGATCTATAATGGGAGACATGGCGCTTGGATAGGAGACATTAAGATCTTGCAAGTTCTCAATACCTGCTGCGCTGAAGTAGTTGTCCCAATCAAAGCCTGGGTATTCAGACAGGAAGTCTTCAAAACTCATTGGGTTGTATGTCAGATCACGATTACGACGTTGCGCTCTTGGCCAGATGTGTTCGGCAATTCTGGTCTCGATGGCTAACACCGCTTCAGCTTTGCTGGCGCTGTCTTCGATATCGGCAAAGTCCAGTAGGCGGGCGATATGGGCGACATATTCCTGGCGGACTTCGACATATCGCTCAGTATCCAGCAAGTAGTAGTCACGATCCGGTAGACCGATGCCGCCGATGGAAAGCGCCAGCTGATGTCGATCAGGATCACTGCGGTCGGGACCGATACCAAATCTGAAAGGGCTCGCCGTGGTATCGATGCGCGCCCGGCCAAACGCTGCGACCAATTCTTCAATTGTATCCAGCTCTGCCAGATTGCTCAGACCAGGTAGCAGTGGATTGATCCCCAGGTTGTCTAGTGATTCGGTGTTCATATAGCTCAGGTAGTAGTCGCTGATTTTTTGCTCCATCGAGCCCTGAGTTGGCTCGATGGAAGTCAAATCATCGATGATAGTTCGAACCCTTTGGTCAGATCTGTCGCCCAACACCGTGAAAGAGCCATAGTTACTACGATCCGCAGGCAACTCGAAAGTGTCCAGCCAATGGCCATTGGCAAAGCGGAAAAAGTCGTCACCCGGTGTCACGCCGGGGTCTTGATTGCTGAGATCGATACCGAAGTTGCCCAACTCCGGAGTCGCCGCCACTGCATTTTGAATTGATCCTTGCTCGATGGCGGTGACCTCAGTTGTAGTGTCGCCGATTTCTTCTGAACCACAGCTAAGCAGAAACAGACCTAGTGACGCCAGCAGAAGCTTTACAGACAATGACATAAAAGGCGATGACATTTTGGTACTCCTCGGAGACAAGCTCGAAATAGATTCAGGAGTATACCCGATTTGGATGCAGGCAAAACACTCCCGGTTGTCCAGATAAAGTCCGGCTCTTATATTCGCCAGAAGATGGTGTAGTATGAACCAAAACCAGAGTAACTCAGACTCCGACTAACAGGAGAAGTTGATGAGCATCGTGAGCAATTTTAATTCGCATCCCTTGACACTGGCTGCACTCTGTATGATTGCTGCCATGCCGATACAATTGGCTGCACAAGACAACCTGACACCCAATGGTATTGCCGACAATCGACAGAATGCATTCGCTTTTACCAACGCCAATATCTATCAACCCAATGGAAACATTCTCGCCAATGGCACGCTACTGATTCGGGAGGGGCGTGTCATCGAGATAAGTACAGGTGAGTCCGTCCCGGATGGCTACTTCGAAATAGACATAAGTGGCCACTATATCTACCCCGGCTTCATCGATATCTATACTAAAGTTGGTATCCCCGAGTTGGAGCGAGAAGGCAACCGCGGTGGGGCAGAAAATCTATTTTCCAGTGACCAGGCACTCAATGTAAATGATGCCATTCGTTCCAACTTTCGCGCCAGTTCGGTCTTCACTCCCGATGAAGAGGTTTCGGAGAAGTTTCGAAAGCTGGGTTTTTCAACGGTGCTCAGCCTACGTCCTGATGGAATTGCACGTGGCACTTCCGCACTGATCACACTGGGTGATGGCAATGCCAATAAATCAATAATTATTCCCGATAGCGCTGCGCACTACTCCCTCTCCAAGGGCACATCAACCCAGGCGATGCCGTCTTCTCTGATGGGTTCCTATGCCTTACTAAGACAAACTTATCTCGATGCAGCATGGTTTGACAGTCAAATGCCTCGGCCTTTTACCGACGACACACTGGAAGCCTGGAACCGGTACCAATCACTGCCTCAGATCATGGAAGTGAATAACTGGCAACAGGCGCTGATTGCCGATCAAGTTGGCGATGAATTTGAAACGCAATACATTCTTAAGACGGCAGGCGACAGCTATAAACGTGCCGATTTAGTTAAAGCCACCGATGCCACACTGATCGTGCCGGTAGATTTTCCCGATGCACCTGCGATCGACGATGCCATTGCGGCTGAACATATCGCTGCCGATGCTATTGGGGCATCGGAGATTGCCACGAACGCCATCGGGGCGTCGGAGATT
>JADFOC010000055.1 GCA_022563075.1 Pseudomonadota bacterium | reverse complement strand
AGCCATCGCTGATTGCTAAAGACTATGCAGAAAACGGCGCCACCTGCCTTTCCATATTGACGGATGAAAAGTACTTCCAGGGGAGTAATGACTACCTGATCGAAGCCAGAGCGGCATGTGAATTGCCAGTAATAAGAAAGGATTTCATGGTCGATGTTTATCAGATTGCCGAATCCAAGGCCCTCGGTGCAGACTGTATTCTGCTAATTGTTGCTGCCCTGCAAGCATCACAATTGCAGGAATTGGCGACCTATGCCAACGACATTTCCCTCGATATTCTGGTTGAAGTTCACACTCGAGAAGAACTCGATCGAGCGCTAGAGCTGAACACCGATTTATTGGGCATTAACAACAGAAACCTGGATACATTTGAAACCAACTTGCAGACGACACTGGAACTCGCTCAGAATATACCTGCTGACAAATTGGTTATTACCGAGAGTGGGATCAGTTCGGTTGATGATGTCAATATTATGATTGAACGTGGCATCTATGGTTTTCTAATTGGTGAGTCTTTTATGCGCGCCGCCAGTCCGGGAGCGAAGCTGAAAGAGTTGATGTTCAGCAATAATTGAAACCGTAAGAATAGTCACGGTAAATCCAGCACCAATAAAGCTTCGCCTGACAGATGGCAGTAACAGTTAATTTTGGTGTTGCAGATTGCCTGTGTTAGGTGCTGGCGGGAGCTGCGATTTAACGTGTGCCGAAGACTACGATTGTCTTACCCGATACGCTGACCAACCGTTGCTCTTCCAACGCTTTTAGGACACGTCCAGCCATCTCTCTGGAGCAGTTAACGATGCGACCGATTTCCTGTCGAGTAATCTTGATCTGCATGCCATCGGGGTGGGTCATTGCATCGGGCTCTTTGCTGAGGTCGATGAGTGCGCGCGCAATTCGACCAGTTACATCGTAGAAGGCGAGATCGCCGACTTTGCGTGTGGTGTTGCGCAAGCGATGTGCCATCTGCTGACCGATGGTGAATACAATCTCTGGGTGAGAACGGATATAAGAATTGAAATTGGTATAACTGATCTCGGCGACTTCACAAACAGTTCTGGCACGGCACCAGGCACTGCGTTCTTCCGCCTGTTCGAACAGACCCATCTCGCCAAAGAAATCGCCTGGGTTTAGATAGGCAATGACAACTTCTTTTCCATCGTCGTCCTCCAGCACCACGGAAACGGATCCTTTGATGATGTAATACAGGGTATCGCACTTATCGCCTTCATAGATGATTGTGGAGCGGTTCGGGTAGCGCTTGCGATGGCAATGGGATAAGAAATTATCCACGTCCTCGATATGCGGCGTGATAGCCATTAATGACATGCGTGCAACTCCTACTTATTAGCTTTACTCAGTGTACACCTTTCGAAGGTATATCACATTTTAGGCGCAAATGTGAGAGTTCTATCACAATAATCCAGCAAATCGATTGGCGTCCCGGCTGGATTGAACGCCTTGGTTATTGGGCTGAAAATAGAGCGTATAGGTGAACTATGGTAACCTTGCGCGCTCGTGTACACCGGTTGTATCGGTGACAGACCACTAATTCTTTATTGTAAAAGATATCATCGAGAAAAGATTATGAAGGGCCGGATAAAATGGATCGAAAATGTCATGTTCGTTGCTGAATCTGACAGCGGTCATGCGGTGGTATTGGATGGTGCGCCGGAAGGCGGGGGCAGGAACATGGGCATGCGCCCGATGGAATTGATGGCCTTGAGCGTGGGTAGTTGCTCTGCCTATGATGTGCTGACCATTCTGAAGAAGGGGCGGCAACGAATTACCAGTTGCGAAACCGAAGTAACGGCGGAGCGTGTCGAAGCCACACCGGCAGTGTTTGAATCCATCCATCTGCATTTTAAACTCGCCGGAGTAGATTTAAGTGAAAAACAGGTAGCGCGCGCCATTGAATTATCGGCCGATAAATACTGTTCTGCTTCTATCATGCTAAAGAGCGCGGGAGTGAAGGTAACTCACGATTTTGAAATCGTGGTAGAAGATCGAAATGGTGAGGATTGAAACAGCGGGAATTGAAACACAGAGGACTC
The DNA here is from genome assembly GCA_022563075.1 of Pseudomonadota bacterium. Lineage (GTDB taxonomy): Bacteria > Pseudomonadota > Gammaproteobacteria > Pseudomonadales > Pseudohongiellaceae > UBA9145. The sequence goes on along the minus strand of JADFOC010000055.1, from coordinate 7,822 downwards.
TAGTCAAGCAGGTAAGTTTAAACTTACATTAGAGTCGATACGTGGTTTGCTTCATCAATTCAGACATCGCCGTCATTGCCTGACGAACCAGGCTCGGCAATTCAGCAGCGCCAGCGTCCAGCGCCGCAATGCCATGCTGTTTTTCGTCAACCAGCATCTGCTCGAGAATGGCTTTGCTCTTATTATCCTGCGTTGGTAATTTTCCAAGATGTTCCTGCAGATGTTCACACACCTGCTGCTCAGTTTCTGCTACGAAGCCCAGGCTCCACTTGTCACCGGCGATGCCAGCGACAGCTCCTACTCCGTAAGACAGCGCGTACCACAGTGGATTCAGTATGCTCGGTTGACTGTCCAATTGTTTTAGTCGTTCTTCACACCAGGCCAGATGATCGACTTCTTCATCGGCGGCTCGTTGCATCGATTCGCGCACATCATTTAATCGCGCCGTCACTGCCTGTCCCTGATAGAGTGCTTGGGCACACACTTCACCCGTATGGTTAATGCGCATCAGTCCGGCGCTATGCTTCCGATCTTTTTCATTGAACTCTGACTCGTCGATCTGTTCGGCGGGGGAGATTCGACTGGCGTGGCTGGAACCCGGCACACACGACCGCAGCGCCTGATCGAATTGAATCAGGCAACGATCGATCAGCGAAAATTTTGAGGATTCAGGCATAGTGTCGTTCCCATTGATCAGTGCTTAGCTATTCTCTCTGGCCATGGCGCGATAGGCAATATCTGTTCGAAAATAAATATTGTCCCACTGAATCCGATCCACCAGTTCATAGGCCGCGGCTCGTGCTGCAGATACTGTCTCTCCCAGCGCCGTGGCACACAGCACTCTGCCGCCATTGGTGACTACGGCGCCGTCTTTCTCCGCGGTTCCAGCATGGAAGATTTTCTGATGTTGACCGCAGCGATGGTCCAGTCCTTCGATTTTGACTCCGGTAGCGTAAGACGCGGGGTAACCGCCCGATGCCAGCACTACACCCACCGCGCAGCGGGAGTCCCACTGGGTTGTCTGCTGGTCCAAGGACTGCTCCAGCGCGGCCAGGCAAAGCTGCGGTAAATCTGATTGTAGGCGAAGCATGACCGGCTGCGCTTCCGGATCGCCAAATCGGCAATTGAATTCGACCACGCTGATATCGCCATCGGTAGACACCATCAGACCCGCATAGAGGAAACCGACATAGTCGTTGCCATCCGCCGCCATGCCATCGACAGTTGGGATGATCACCTGGTCCATAATCTTTTGATATACTGCCTCGGTGACTACCGGGGCCGGGGAATAGGCACCCATGCCGCCCGTGTTGGGACCCTCATCGCCATCATCTCGCGCCTTGTGATCCTGGGAAGTGGCCATCGGCAGCACATGCTTTCCGTCCACGATGGCGATGAAGCTGGCTTCTTCACCGTCGAGGAACAGCTCGATCACAATCCGATGCCCGGCATCGCCGAACTTGTTTCCGCAGAGCATGTCTTCGACCGTGGCATTGGCTTCCGCTTCAGACCGCGCCACGATGACACCCTTACCGGCGGCCAGTCCGTCCGCCTTGATCACGATGGGTGTGCCATTCGCCTTGATATAAGCCTTGGCTGGCTCGACTTCGGTGAAGGTTTGATAGGGGGCGGTTGGAATGCCATGTCGACTCAGGAAATCCTTGGTGAAGGTCTTAGACCCTTCCAATTGCGCAGCCTTTCGTGACGGTCCGAAACACGGTAATTCTCGTGTGTTGAAATAATCGACTATACCCTCAACCAAAGGTGCCTCAGGTCCCACTATGGTAAGCGCTATCGCTTCTTTTTCCACAAAATCGGCCAGCGCCGTAAAGTCCATCGGTTCGATAGCGACATTTTCCAGTTTTTCTTCTCGCGCCGTGCCGGCATTACCAGGTGCTACAAACACTTTTTCAACGGAACTGGATTGCGCACACTTCCAGGCCAGAGAGTGTTCGCGACCACCGCTACCTATTACTAAAACTTTCATCATGCTACTTCTATTTATCTGTTCTGCATGGATTTAGAGATCCAGGAAAAGACCAAATTAGTGCCGAAAATGTCTGATGCCGGTGAATACCATGGCTAGGTTGGCCTCATTTGCCGCCGCAATCACTTCATCGTCCCGCATGGAGCCACCGGGTTGAATCACCGCCGTAATACCAGCCTCCGCCGCCGCGTCGATGCCATCACGAAAGGGAAAGAATGCATCCGAAGCCATCACCGAGCCTTTGACTTCCAAGTTCTCATCGGCTGCCTTGATGCCGGCGATTCGGGCGCTGTAGATGCGGCTCATCTGACCCGCACCGATGCCTATAGTCTGATTATTCTTGCAATAGACGATGGCATTGGATTTCACGTACTGCGCTACCGACCAGGCGAAGAGGAGGTCGCGAGTTTCATCGGCTGAGGGGGCTCTGCTGGTTACTACTTTTAGATCATCAGCAGTGATTTCATGCAGGTCTCGTTGCTGCACCAGGAGACCGCCATTCACGCGCTTGAAATCGAGATCCGCAGCACGTGCATCTGCCCATTGACCACAGCTGAGGACTCGAATATTTTTCTTGGTGGCGGTGATAGCCAATGCTTGTGCAGATACGGTTGGTGCAATAATTACTTCCGTAAATTGCTGATCGACGATGCGTTGAGCCGTCTGTGCATCGAGCTCTCGATTGAAAGCAATGATGCCGCCGAAGGCCGATGTCGGATCGGTTTGAAAGGCCAATGTATAGGCCTGCATCGGTGATTCGGCGATTGCGACGCCGCAGGGGTTGGCATGTTTCACGATGACGCAGGCCGGATCTTTAAACGACTTCACACATTCCAGCGCGGCGTCGGTATCGGCGATGTTGTTATAGGACAGCGCCTTACCCTGTAATTGGGTCGCCGTGCTGATACTGGCTTCCTGTGGATTCTTCTCGGTATAGAAGGCGGCCTGCTGATGGGGATTCTCACCGTAGCGCATCTCCTGGGCTTTCAGAAATTGCGTATTAAAGGTGCGCGGAAACGCCGAAGCAGATTCACTGTGCTTACCTAACCTGGTTCCGAGGTAGTTGGCGATCGCGCCATCATAGCCGGCGGTATGCTCGAAAGTCTTCACCGCGAGATCGAAGCGCATGTCCTGATCCAGACACGCCGCATTGTTCTGCAGCAGCTTAATAATTTCTTCATAGTCGGAGGGGTTCACTACCACGGTGACGAAGCGATTGTTCTTGGCGGCGGCACGCAGCATGGTGGGGCCGCCGATATCGATGTTCTCAATGGCGGTGGCTAAATCACAATCTGGATTCGCTACGGTCGCCTCGAAGGGATACAGATTCACCACCACCAGATCGATCGGTGGTATATCGTGCTGCTCCATCACCGCCTGGTCGATGTCTCGACGCGCCAGAATGCCACCATGCACTTTAGGGTGCAGCGTCTTTACCCGGCCGTCCATTATTTCTGGGAAACCCGTGTAGGCAGAAATTTCCACCGCAGGAATATTTTCTGAGGTCAGCAATTTGTAAGTGCCGCCGGTAGAGAGTATTTCAATGTTGAGTTGGTGAAGCGCTTTCGCGAAGGGAATAATGCCAGTTTTGTCGGAAACACTAATCAACGCTCGACGAATGGCAGCAGAATTTTCCGATGTCATATAGCTATCTTTGATTACTTCAAATAGTTGGTGTCAATGCTAAAACAGTCCTTCGAGCGCTACACTTTGCGTGATTTTAGACGACTGACTAATGAAACTTACCGTAAACCGTATTGTTTTAGCTTGGTGCGTAGCGTACCACGGTTCAATCCCAGCATGATAGACGCCTTGCTTTGATTATTACCGGTATGTTGCATCACGGCTTGCAGCAGCGGGACCTCTACTTCGGAGATCACCATCTGGTATAAATCCGTGACTGGTTCATCTTCAAGATGCAGGAAATAGCGACGCAGGGCTTTCTCAACTTCTGATCTCAACGTGCCTTCGGTTGGTGTCAGTGAATCCTGTGGTTCGGCTATTTGAAAATTGGTGATGGCTGAAGTGTCTTCCAGTTTATTCATGCCGCAATAACCCCAGCGTCTTCGGTCAAGGAGTAAAAATAGTCCTGCAATCGGCCGAGTTGGCACGCGGGTGTTTCAAGGCGATTGAATTGTTGCAAAAACTCCCGTGCCCCTGCCAGGCCCTTGGTGTAACCGGCAACATGTTTGCGGGCATACCATACCCCTTTCACGTCACCGTAGAATTTGTGCAGCTTGCGCAGATGCAAGCTAATAATCGGTAGTCTATCGAGGAGCCTGAGATTGGGCAGTTTGCTGCCGGTTTGCAGATAGTGATCAATCTGTCTAAAGATCCAGGGGTTGCCGAGGGCGGCACGACCAATCATCAAGCCGTCAGCCCCGGTGTGACGCAGTACCTGGGCGGCTTTTTCTGGCGAGTCGATATCGCCATTGGCCACCACCGGAATACGCACCGCTTGCTTGATGGCGGCGATGGTGTCGTATTCGGCATCCGCCTTGAATCGACACTCACGGGTGCGACCATGCACCGTGAGCAGACTAATGCCGCAGTTTTCTGCCAGCCTGGCGACCTCAACGCCATTGAGACTCGCGCGACACCAACCGGTCCGGATCTTCAAACTGACCGGTATACTCACACGAGCCACCACGGCGCGAAGGATTTTCCCAACCAAATTGACATCCTTTAGCAGCGCAGAACCGGCCGCCTTCTTCAGAACTTTTTTGGCGGGACAACCCATGTTGATGTCGATGACATCGGCGCCGTGCCATTGGTTGAAGATAGCGGCTTCCGCCATCATCGACGGATCGGAACCGGCGATCTGGATCACGTGAGGGCCATCGAATTTTGGCTTGACTTGTTTCAGTTGATTTCTTGCATTGTGCCAAAGCTCGGCATTACAGGTGAGCATTTCGGCAATGGTTAAGCCAGCGCCTTGCTGGCTACAGATTTCTCGATAGGGTGTGTCACTGACGCCGACCATCGGTGCTAACAACAAAGCATTTTTTAAACGATAAGGGCCGATGTCGATCATTGGAACCAGTTTGAATTTCGATGGGCCAGCTATAATAGCCGGGACACTTTTTTAGTGAAAGCTGTTTGCGAAAAATATTATGTTTTATTTCAAAGTGAGTAGATTCGAATCACTTGGTAATTTATTTTAGTGATTATGGTCGCCGAAAAGCCAAGGTGTAATTCACCGCATCGGGCCCGGGGTCTATTATTTCCAGCGTGACCTGGAATGGAGACATGACCGGCATCAGCGTGAGATTCTGCAGAGCCCGGTCGAGGTACTGTGATGGAGCAAATTCTCTCAATGCCACAATGTCATCCGTGGACGTGTTAAAACTTAAGATCAGGATTGGGAATGCTTGTGGAAACATGGCGGTGTTTCTGAAGGTGATCGTTACCATCAGTGCATTATTGAACTCAGGGTGACTACGCACCACCAGGTTGTCACTGCGGATAGCGCCGATATTGGAATAAGCAGGCAGCTCGCAAGCCAGGTAGTTACAACCCCATTGGTACCACGGCCGCAGTTGTACTACCTGGCTGTAGATTTCAGTCCGCTGCCACAAGAACTGCGCCGCTAACACGCCAGCCAGCAACACGGCGACCACAGCATAAATAAGCTGCCGACCCCAGCGGCTTTGCTGGCTTCCGGTAAACTCTACCGGTGTTGAAACTTTGCTAAGTGCGGCGAGGTTTGCTTGCGGCAATGCCTCCAAAGCTTCTTCGTCGTGCAGCTCCGACTCAAGCGCGCGTGCCCGAATAGCGGCGGTAGAATCTGCTTCTGTAGCGGCTGCATCTTCCCCGATGACGCGTTCATCGACTTCTTCAATGGGTTTGCTGGTGGACTGGATTATTGATTCCGTTGTCGAGTGTTCGCTGCTCGCAACAGCGGCAAGCTCCGGGTCATAACTTGAGTCGATTTCCTCCAGGCTGAATTCGTCGTCTTGTAACTCCCATTCGGATGATGCTGTGGCTTCGGTGTCTATACCTGCCGCAACCAGGTCTAGAAATTCATCTGCCTCCAGGTCGAGATCGGCTGGCTCCTCGGCGGTGTCCGCTGACTCTTTAGGCTCGGTTTCTGCAGCCGCTTCGGTCTCCGATGCGTCCGCGTCCTGTTCTGGCAGGGTTGAGTGCGGAAGTGTAAATGCGTGTTCCAGAGTCACGTCTTCAGGCGTTTGAGTGCTCGTGGCGACCGGTTCCTGTGGTTCTACCTCTTCAATCGCTGCTACGGCAACTATCTCTCCAGTTGGTTCCGGAGCTTCGAACTCTGGCACAGATAGCTCTGGCGATTCTGCAGCAATGGCCATGGGTTGTTGTAGGGTTTCGAGCGCGATAGGATCGGCAGGCGCTGGTAGTCCATCCACTGTCGCCGTGAAGATATCGTGGTTTTGCTCTGCGTCTGAGCCCTCTAGCGGTGTTTGCTCCAGCTTGATGAAATCAGCCGGGGATTCCGGCATAGTGCTGCTATCTTCTCTAAGTGCACTGCGCGTCAGAAAACTGGATGGATCAAAATAATCCAGGGGGTTGTGGCCCACAAATACCGATTCCTCGCCAGGGTCGGTATTGTCGGCATCGTGCTGCGTTACAAAATTTTCTGCGGCCTCGAATACCACCAGGCAAGCGCCGCAGCGAACCTTCCCGGCAGCCGATTCCAGCAAGCGCGCGGCCTCGGAAGGTCGCCCTTCCTTCAACACCAGGAGGGCCTCCTCGTGCCGCGCAGCATAGGTCGTGCGCACTCGGGCGACCTCCGCCCGCCAAGGATCCCATAGAAAGGTGACCTGCGCGCCGCGTCCCTGTGCAAACTCAGCCGCAGCCTCCTCATCCTTGCCGAGACCGCGATAGGCACGGCCAAGAAGATAGTGGGCTTCGGAACTCGTGGGCGCAATCGCCAACGCCAAGGCAAGACGGTCGACAGCCTCACCATACCGGTCCCTCGCCAGCTCCACCCGGGCAAGGTGGATGTAGCCTTGCGGTTGAGCCGGCTGCAAGTCAACCACGGTTTCGAAGTGCCTCGTCGCGGCTTCCCATTCGCCTCGTTCCAGGAGCAACAAGCCCAGCCGCTCGTGCGACGGGGCGTAGTCCGGCGCCCGGTCGATCACTGCACCCAATGCTTCCTCCGCCCCGGCGGCGTCGCCCAACTTCCTGGCTGTCACCGCCCACAGGTATCGCCAGCGCGGATTCTCCGGAGCGAGCAAAGCCGCGCGAGCATAGCAGTCCCGCGCAAGCTCCCGGTAATCGTGCGCCTCATAGATCATCCCCAGTCGGACGTGTACGTCGGCATCACCGGGCGCACGGTCCACGTCGTCGATGCCCGCGCGTATAGACTCAGTCAGCTCCGGCGCCAGAACCGACAGGTCTTGTGGCACCGGCCACCGCGAAGCGGCGGTCCCGCCGTCAGCCGGTTGCGGTACTCGCTGCTCGACCAGGCCCTTCTGAGCCGCGGGCTTCAGCCCGCGGGGGCGGGCCGATTCCGTTGGGAATTGCGAGGGTGAACTTTCGACGACCGCTCGAGCGTCGAGCGACCCTCGAGGCGGGCTCGAGGCGAACCAGTGCCGCCAAGCCCCGGCTGAGAAAATCATCAAACCCAGCAGAAAAACCGCGCTCGCCGCGACGGGAAAGGAACTGTGAGGTCGGCGGGTAGCCAGGGGCGACGACCCGGGCGCGTGCCGAGCGGATCGGGTCGCCGACCGTGCGTCCGAACCGTTGTCCGCCATCGAGCACGCCCCTCTGTGTTTGCGGGAGTTGGGAACCCGTGCCACTCCCCAAGAACAGCCGTCTCCACTGTAGCGAGTTCACACTCGCCGCTCAAATTGGCGACCTCTC
>JADFOC010000464.1 GCA_022563075.1 Pseudomonadota bacterium | reverse complement strand
TACAGCCTATATTTCTTAGCAAACGTGATGGCAACGTACGCTGTGTTCAATGTCACACACGCAGCAGCAGTTTTCGCATACAGGCGCTTGAAGGGGACAATTTATTCTTCACCGAAGCACAGTCTCGAATGAACTTCGAATCCGCCAGTCAGTTTGTAGTGCCTGGGGATGATCCGCTTAAGAGTCGATTTCTCACCCATCCGCTTGCCACCAGTGCCGGAGGAGATCCTTTCCATGGCGGTGGTACCCACTTCCAGAGTACCTACGATCCAGAGTGGCGCATCATGGCAGACTGGGTTGCTGGTGCAACCAAACGACGTGAACCTTCATCGATTGAGGTTCGAATAATTCAGACCAATGCCGCAGGCGATGTCTCTACTGTGATCGACCCGGTAACCAACAAGGTGATCGGGCAGATCTCGGATATTGAAATTCCCCATGGGATTGTTGGTGCACCCGATGGTTTGCAACTGTATATAACCAATGAATCACTGCATAGCCTGGATATTATTGATGCCCGCACTTTGCGGGTTAAACGCCGTATTCCACTCAGTGGCAGGCCCAACAACGTCTCGGTAACCAGTGATGGCAGCAAAGTCTATGTAGCGATCATGCAGAGCCCCGGTGCGATTGACGTTATCGACGTTGCGACGATGCAAAAAATAAAGACGGTGCCGGTGAATGGCGCGATTCACAATGTCTATGTCACCCCCGATAGCCGGTACGCCGTAGGCGGTTCCATCCAAACCAGAACGATCAACGTGATCGATACGGCAACTGACGAATTAGTCTGGACTCTGGAAATGAGTGCCGGCATCCGGCCCATGACCTTCGATACCAAAGCCGACGGTTCTACTCATCATATCTTCGTTCAGCTCTCGGGCTTTCATGGATTTGAGGTGGTGGATTTTGATACCAGAGAAATCGTTGCGCGGATTGAACATCCACCCGCCGCCGGTCAAGAACCACATTATGATGGACTGCAGGGTGCACCCGCCCATGGCCTGGCAGTGACACCCGATGGCACAGCGGTGTGGTCAACCAGCAAGGTCTATAGCAGTGTCTATATCTATTCGCTGCCAGAATTAGAGGAAATTGGTCAGGTCTATGTGGGTCAACATCCAGAGTGGATTACCTTTACCCCCGACGGCAAGACAGCCTACATCGGTGCCGCCGGTGATCACGTGACTTATGCCGTGGATGTCGCCACTCTGAAAACAGTCGCTAGAATACCGGTCGGGCAGGTTCCGAAGCGAGTTGCCACCGTGTTAATGGCGGTGGATTAAAGTTTCGGGCTAGGATCCCTCGGGAATAATTACCGACACATCGATAGCGTAGTTACCGATTTCATTTTCATGGAAGCTGGTGACCCCAATCCAATAGGTGCCAGGTGGCAGTAACTGCTCAATTCTGGAATTGGTCGATGTGCCAACGTCGTCGTTCTGCAGCAGGGTGCCTTCCACTAGCTCTTGATTCGGGAGCACCTCGGTTAAATACAGCGTCGTATCGAATTGTGAGGAACTCAGGTCTATTCTCAGAGTTGTCTGATTGATTACATCGAACTGGTACAGATCGATATACTTTCCTGCATAGAGAAAATCTGTTTCACCGAGACTGCCTTGAATGGTGGGATTCGGGTTGATTTCGACATTGCCCCCGTAGATGGAGGTAAATGATTCGAACGAACGCGGAGGATCGCTGGTAAAGGCTATCATAGTGACTTCGTAGTTGCCTATGTCATTATCGTCTACGCTACTTATTCCGATCCAGTAGGTACCGGCCTGAATTTTCTCATTGATTCGAGCATTGGATCCTGGACCGCTATTATCATCCGCGAAGGTGAATTCTGGAATGAGATCTTGGGTAGAAGTCACTCTGGCCAGGTACAGAAATGCATCCAATGTACTGGAACTGAGTTGGATATCGACGGTGGAATCGTTCACAAAAGTGTATTGATATAGATCGATAAACTTGCCATCAATCCTGTTATCCAAACTTGATAATGACCCGCTGAAGCTGACACTGTCATTGGGCCCGCTTAGTGCGGATATTTTCGGCAATATGATATCAACCCCATAGACTGAGCTTATAGTCACTTCGCCGCCGTAGATGGCATAGACACCATTGATATCATCGATCTGGATTGTATTATTATCAGTAACAAAGCCCTCCATTATAGCCGTGTTACTTGACTCGTGGCCTAGACCTAATGCGTGACCTAATTCATGCAAGGCTACTCTCTCGAAATCTACAATCGCAAATCTTCGCGGTCCATCGTACACATCCCAATTTTCATCCTCGTTAAACACAATATCGGCGTCGGTGATTTTAAATCCGCCAGTGCATTGTGGGTTAAGACAGAATCCTGAACTCAAGGTGACAGCTAAAACATTTTCACCGAAGTCTGTGCCACAGACTGTCGACGTGAAATCGGCCCCCGTAACGCCGTCTCCAAATTCTCCATCACTCTGTTCTAAACAGGGATCAATATATTCATCAATGGCGATGAATTGAAAAGCGGTTGCACTGGTC
>JADFOC010000054.1 GCA_022563075.1 Pseudomonadota bacterium | reverse complement strand
AGAGTCAGAAGCTGGTACATTGGATTGACCAGGGTTCTCAGAACAACGACGGTGTGGATCCGCTTGCCGCGTTAGAACCTGTACTGGTGAAGTGGAATTATGCCGAGAAGCCTGACATCATTATTGCTATTCCTGAACAACATATTCCAGCCATCGGGGTGCAAGAATACCGAAATTTACAGATACCTTTGGATATAACTGAAGACATCTGGGTGAAGGCTATCGAATTCGTTCCAGGTGATCCCACCGTACTGCACCACATCATCGCGTTCGCCTACGGTCCTGACGGAGTCAATCAGTTTGAGCTGTTGAATCAGGGTATTGGCCTGGGTGCCTACGCGCCGGGTAACGCCATTAACACCTATCCAGAAAATTCAGGTTTCCCATTAAAAGCCGGCGGCGGTCTGATGCTGCAGATGCACTACACCGTAACCGGAAAGGAAGCGGTCGACGCTTCGGAAATCGGCCTGTACCTTTGGGACGAACCGCCTGCGCGCCCGGTGTTGGGTGGCTCCGCCGCCGATCTGAAGATCCATATTCCGCCATTTACCGCCGGCCATGAGATGATTGCGACCAAGAAATTCCGCAAGGATGTTTACCTGTCGATGCTTGGACCGCATATGCACTATCGTGGCTACGATGCCAACTTCAAGCTGATCTTTCCGGATGGCAGAGAGCAGGAAATCCTGAACGTGCCAAACTACCAGTTCAACTGGCAGAAAGTGTACGATTTCAAGGAGCCTATGTTCCTGCCAGCAGGAACGGAAATGATTTACCGAGCCACATTTGATAACTCGGAGATGAACCCATTCAATCCCGATCCTTCAGCAACGATTTCCTGGGGGGAACAAACCTGGCAAGAAATGTTCTTCGGCTTCTTCAGATATGTAGATGCTGATTAGGCCGCTGATTCACACCTGCTGGTTTATCCTAAAACCCGACCACTCCACAGTGGTCGGGTTTTTTTAACTCATCGATTTCTTCAAGGTCCCTCTGGTACGCCAACATCATGACACCCCACAGTATAGTTGCTAGTATGAATCTACCCTGAGATCCTCGAACATCATCTAGACAATGTCATGAAGAAAATCGTCGTCTTTCTAATCATTGCACTGGTCAGTGCAAGCCTCCTTGCTGACACCGTATTAATCCACAACGTCAATGGTTATACCCTGAACAGCAACCGTGAATTGATTAAATTTTCAGCACTTCAATTTACCGACGACAAGATTGACCGGCTTTTTTCCATCGACGATTCGTTACCAGAAAATATCGACATGACCATCGATGGCCACGGTCAGACATTGATCCCAGGTTTGATAGACGCCCACGGTCATGTATTGAGTTATGGCCTAAGCCTGTTGCGAGTCGATTTAACTGGCACCGTCTCCGAACAGGAAGCGGTGCAACGAGTGCTGAGTTTTTTTGAAACTAGCGAGCAACTGGATTGGATTCAGGGTCGCGGCTGGAATCAAGTGCTGTGGGACAGTAACAGCTTCCCCAGCGCCTCCAGCCTGGATGCATTGATAGCAGACAAACCAGTATGGTTAACCCGAGTCGATGGTCATGCGGGCTGGGCTAATAGCGCCGCCATGGAACTCGCCGGTGTAGACCGGCGAACCGAAGACCCCAATGGTGGACAAATAATCCGTGATGGCAATGGTGATCCAACCGGAGTCTTTGTCGATAACGCCATGGCATTGATTCGATCAGAAATACCCGTGCCCAGTATCGAAGAACAAAAATTTGCGCTCACCACCGCCATGCTGGAACTCGCTAAAGTTGGCCTGACCAGTGTACATGATGCCGGAGTCGGCAGTCGTACGCTGCAGGCATACAAGCAGCTACTGCAGGACAGTCCGCTGCCCATTCGAATTAATATCATGCTGTCGGCTACCGACAGATTCTACGAACAGCGCTTGGCGGAAGGTCACTTTCGCAGTGATGATGATACCTTGGCCATAACCAGTGTGAAGATCGCGGCGGACGGTGCTCTGGGTAGTCGCGGGGCGGCACTGCTGGATGATTACACCGATATGCCGGGTCATACCGGACTACTATTGCACAATCAGGAACGTTTGGAATACTTGATGCGTGCCGCCATGAATGCAGGTTTTCAGGTTAACACCCATGCAATCGGCGACGCGGCTAATAAAATTGTGCTGGATAATTATGCACGACTAATTGCTGAGACTGGGTCTCGCGAGCTGCGTCACCGCATAGAACACGCCCAAGTTTTACGGCACCAGGATATTCTCCGTTTCGCCGAACTTGGCGTAATTCCTTCCATGCAGGCTACCCATGCCACCAGTGATAAAAATATGGCGCAGGATAGACTCGGGGAAGTGCGCATCCAGGGTGCCTATGCCTGGCGCAAATTAATCAATGCGGGGGCACTCATTGCCAATGGCTCTGATTTCCCGGTTGAATCTCCCAATCCGTTCTTTGGTTTGCACGCCGCCGTTACCAGACAGGACCAACACAACGAGCCACCGGGGGGTTGGTTTCCTGGAGAACGCATGACCATCGAGGAAGCCTTCGCCAGTTTTACCATTAATGCCGCCTACGCCGGTCATCAGGAAAAACTACTGGGTACGTTGGAGCCTGGTAAGAAAGCCGATTTCATTATTCTGGATAGGGATATTTTTACCTCTCCAAGCAATGAACTCTGGCAGACCCAAGTTCTGGAAACCTGGGTAAATGGACAGAAAATTGCTGAGTAACTCGGCAAGCTAACGGCGGAAATCACCATGCAACAACTGCACCTCTACGGCACTCGAACCTTCACCCTGGTGCTGGCTCTACTGATTGCCGGATGTTCTCCAGAAAATGAACCCACAACTTCAATTTCGCTACCCGGCGAAACCACATCGGGAGTTGATCCATTGGAGTTAGCACGTTGGCAACAGCAAGCCGCCAACGTCAGCATAAGCAGAGACAAATGGGGAATTGCCCATATCTACGGCAAGAGCGATGCCGATACGGTGTTCGGCACGCTCTATGCCCAGGCCGAAGATGATTTTAACCGAATCGAAACTAACTATATCAATGCCATGGGTCGCCTGGCAGAGGCCGAGGGAATCACAGAATTGTTCAGAGATCTGCGCATGAAGTTATTCATCGATCCATTGGACATGCAGGCACAGTATGAATTGAGCCCTGCCTGGCTGCAGGCCCTCATGGTCGCATTCGCCGATGGCTTAAATTACTACTTGCACACCCACCCCGAAGTAACACCTCGCGTCATAGAGCACTTCGAACCCTGGATGGCGTTAACCTTCAGTGAGGGCAGTATCGGTGGTGATATAGAACGCGTGAATCTGCGACTGCTGCAGGACTTCTACGGTGATTCCAATAGCCTGGCCCAAGCCGAAGTGCCTGCCGATAATGCCCCGCGCGGATCGAATGGCTTCGCTATTGCACCAGCCAACAGTGCCAGCGGTAATGCGCTATTACTCATCAATCCCCATACCTCGTTTTTCTTCCGCTCAGAATTGCACATGGTAAGTGAGGAGGGACTGAATGCTTACGGGGCAGTAACCTGGGGCCAATTTTTTGTTTATCAGGGCTTTAATGAGCACAGCGGCTGGATGCACACTTCCAGCCGTGCCGATGCCATCGATGAATACCTGGAGACCGTGGTGCAGCGAGACGATGGTTACTACTATCTCTATGGAAATGAGGAAAGAAAACTAATAGAGACAGAATTAACGCTCACCTACAAAGAAGGCGACGGCATGTCCAGTAGACAGATCACCGCCTATCATAGCCATCATGGGCCGATAATTCGTGAACAAGACGGCAAATGGGTGAGCATCAAATTGATGCAGGAACCGAGTAAGGCTTTAATCCAATCCTTTACCCGAACCAAGGCACGCAATCATGCAGAGTTTCATGCAAGCATGGAATTATTGACGAACTCTTCCAATAACACAGTATATGCCGATTCCGATGGCAATATCGCCTACTATCATGGCAACTTCATACCCAGGCGAGACCTCAACTTCGATTGGAATCAACCCCTGGATTGCAGCAATCCTGCTACCGAATGGCAGGGATTACACACCGTCGACGAGATCATTACGCTGCTCAATCCTGCCAACGGCTGGATTCAGAATACCAACAACTGGCCTTTCTCCGCCGCCGCTGAATACAGCCCGAAGGCAGAAGACTATCCGCCCTATATGGCTAATAACTCGGAAAATCCCCGCGGCGTGCACGCGGTACGTGTGCTGGAAAACAAGACCGACTTCACCATCGATTCTCTGATCGAGGCTGCCTATGAACCTACCCTGACTGCCTTTGAAGATTTGATCCCCCCTCTAGTGATAATCACCGCGGTAGCTAGCCAGGCTGAATTGCCGGTTTCGATAAACTCTAAAACTCTAGAGTACATCGATCTATTACGTGGATGGGATAACAAGTATTCCATGGATTCAACGGCAACTTCATTGGCGATCTATTGGGGACAAAGACTCATGGACAGTGTGCGAGCAGAGGCCAGCGCGCAAGAAATTAACATCTACGATTACATGGCGAATCGTGCCAGCGTTAGCCAAAAACTCAGTGCACTTCGCGAAGCCGCGGAGAAACTTGAAGCGGACTTCGGTAGCTGGCAGGTGCCGTGGGGAGAAATCAACCGCTATCAGCGATTGAATGGGGATCTGGTGCAGGACTTCGATGATGATGCACCGAGTATTCCGGTTGCGTTCGCATCGAGTCGCTGGGGCTCGCTGGCATCTTTTGGCGCTCGCACCTACCCAGGCACCAAACGCATGTATGGCACCAGCGGCAACAGCTTCGTCGCTGTAGTGGAATTCGGCGATCGTTTAACCGCGAAGGCCATCACCGTGGGTGGTCTGAGTAGCGATGTCGATTCACCACATTTCGATGACCAGGCACTGATGTACGCCAGCGGTGAGTTTCGTGATGTCTTGTTTTATCGCGAGGACATCGCCGCAAATCTGGAACGCGAATATAATCCCGGCTCCTAGGAAGCGGCGTAATTTAGCCGTTACGTAAACTGACTAATAACACAACAATAATGACCAAGTCCAAATCCTTTCAAGCTGGCAGACATTTCCTGCAAATTCCGGGTCCTTCCAATGTTCCAGAGAGTGTTTTACTGGCCATGGCGCAAGCCACCATCGATCATCGGGGGCCTGAATTTCCAGCACTGACCTTCCGGATATTGGAGAAACTGGCTGCAGTATTTAACACCACATCTTCAATTTTTATTTATCCCGCTTCCGGTACCGGCGGCTGGGAATCCGCATTACTGAATACTCTCTCGCCCGGAGACAAAGTACTGGCCTTTGAAACTGGCCATTTCTCGACTCTTTGGAAAATACTCGCCGAGAAACTCGGCCTGGAACTGTTGTGGGTGCCAGGAGATTGGCGCCACGGCATCGACGCAGCTGTGGTTGCAGAGCGTTTAGCCGCAGACAAAGACGCCACGATCAAAGCCGTGCTGGCCGTGCATACCGAAACCTCTACCGGCACCACCAGCAACATCAAAGCTATCCGGGATGCCATCAATGCCGCAGGACACCCGGCCTTGTTTTTGGTTGATGCGGTTTCTTCGTTGGCGTGTTCGGAGTTTCGGCATGATGACTGGGGCGTGGATGTGAGCATCAGTGCCTCACAGAAAGGGCTGATGCTGCCACCGGGCCTGTGTTTTAACGCGGTCAGCGCAAAAGCCTTGGCACACGCCAAGTCTTCCACCTTCCAGCATTCGTATTGGGACTGGGACACGATGCTGGAGCACAACAAACGCGGTTACTTTCCCTACACTCCCGGCACTAATTTATTAGTTGGATTGGACCAAGCATTGTCGCTGTTGCACGCCGAGGGCATGGACCAGGTGATAGCACGTCATGCTCGCCTGGCCCAGGCTACCCGCCTGGCAGTGGCAGCGTGGGGATTGGAAAATATTTGTCTGAATCCTGATGAATACTCTAATTCCACCACGGCGGTGTTAGTGCCTGCAGGGCAGGACGCCGATAATCTTCGCCAGATAATTCTCGAACGATTCAATATGTCACTGGGTACTGGTTTAGGTAAATTGCAGGGCAAGATTTTTCGTATTGGTCATATCGGTGATCTTAATGACCTGATGCTGGCGGGTACCCTCAGTGGTGTGGAGATGGGGCTCAGTCTGGCCAACATTCCACACCGCAAAGGTGGCGTCGATGCGGCTTTAAGTTACCTGGCCTCGAGTTAATTGGCTCCCCGGTAACAACACCTTCGAAAAAAACAAAACGGAGTTTCCATGGACCCATCTACAGCTGTTACTACCAGTGCGGCGGTTTCACTAATCGGTTTTGCTGTGGTTATTTTCCTCTTGCTGTTTCTGATAGCAAAATGGAAATGGCATGTGTTTTTTGCCCTCCTCATCCCAATTATGTTATTCGGGATCCTGCCTGGAGTGCAACAGAACAATTTTATCGATGCCTTTGAACAAGGCTTCGGTGATACCTTAGGCTCCATTGGTGTGGTGATAGTCCTTGGTTCAATTATCGCCGAAGCACTAAAACACACCGGTGGGATCCAGGTCATTACCAAATCCATGGTAAACCTGGTGGGCTCCAAGCGCATGCCACTGGCACTCACCCTGACTGGTTTCATTATCGGTATTGCCATCTTTTCAGATGTCGCCTATGTGA
Organism: Pseudomonadota bacterium; assembly: GCA_022563075.1. Taxonomy (GTDB): domain Bacteria; phylum Pseudomonadota; class Gammaproteobacteria; order Pseudomonadales; family Pseudohongiellaceae; genus UBA9145. Next base: position 3,223 of record JADFOC010000054.1, on the reverse strand, counting down.
TTCTCAATCCACTGGTGCATTCTGCTGCCAAGACCATGGGTGTCGGTATTGCGGTGATGTCTACCGGGCTGGTTGGTGCCCTGCAATTGACTCACGCCATCGTGCCACCTACCCCAGGACCCTTAGCGGCAGCGGCATTGTTAGGTGCCGACATTGGCAAGACCATCATATTTGGCGGTATCGCCTGTTTTTTTGGCTCACTCGCTTGCTGGCTCTGGGGTATCTATGTGGCAGGTCCGCGGATTAAAACCATGGCCGCCGATGAGTTTGTTGGCTCCAGCTTTGAGCAACAAGGTCCAGAACAATTGCCCAGCACCTTGAGCTCTTACACCCCGATCGTCATCCCGATCGTACTGATTGCCACGCAGAGTGTGGTCTCCCTGTATTTCGAAGAAGGTCACGTCTTGAGAACTGTGTTCCTCTACCTCGGTTGGCCGGTGGTGGCATTGTCTATTGGCGTATGGCTTGCCTACCGAAATATCAAAAACGAGGATGACAAAGAGAAGGCGAAGGATGAGTGGGTGCAGGCGGCATTAAAAACTTCAGCCATGATCCTGGTGGTAACCGGATTGGGCGGATCCCTGAGCGCCATATTACGCGGCACGCCGGCGGTGGATTTTATAGCGATGGCATTCGCCGACTATGGCTTGCCCACCATTTTGTTACCCTTCGTCATCGGCATCATCGGCAACATGATCACCGGCTCTACCACTGTCGGTGTCATTACCGCGGCGTCCCTGGTCGCACCGATGCTGGGAGGTCTGAACCTGTCCCCCGAGGCCGCCATGCTGGCCGGGGCCAGCGGTTCAGTCATAATCAAATACGTGAATAGCAGTTACTTCTGGGTATGCACATCACTGTCACGCCTGAGTGTGCCCGATGCCGTGTTTGCCTATGGTGGCGCCACCTTCGTTGGGGGTGTGGTTTCCTTCGCCGTGGTGTGTTTGATGTGGACGATGGGATTGATTTGATCGGCAACAGGCAACTTTTAACCAGCCGCCGGAATCATGTGCAGGCAAGCAGCCGGATTTATCGATTAGACTTTCGACCTGTGCTGCCGCTGAATAGTAAATCCGACTCCTTTTCTGTTTTCCTTCCAGTTGCCCGGTTTCCGCCACGGGCAACCCAGGACCGGCGAAAATTATCCCCGGGCCTGCCGCAAGGCTTCGAGTGCTGCCTGGTGATCGGCCGCGACCTTGGCTCCGGCGGTGCGGGCGTTGGTGGCATCCATCGCTGCCTGTAGCCCGGGGACAGCGGCGATGATATCCCAGTCGTAAACCGCCTGGCACACCGGAGCGGCGTAAACGAAAGTATACGCGGCCATGATGTCCGCATTACTGAACTCGCCGCAGATAAAAGGATCAAAACTGGCCATGCGCTTGAGTGCCGCAATGCCCTTTTCAAGCACTGGTTTGGCTGCCACCACGGCCGTCTCACTGCGTTCTTCGCCAAAGAAAATTTCGGGGTAATGACGCCGCACCTGCAGTTCAATGTACAGTTCGAGTACCTTCATGACTTCGCGCACCTTGGCGGCGGTGAACGGATCGGGCGGCATTAAGGCCGGATTGGGATGGCATGCCTCGAGACAATCCAGAATGACGCTGGTTTCTGACAAAAAGCCCTGGTCGGTTTCGAGACAGGGTACCTTGCCCATCGGGCTCTTAGCCTTGAAGGCCTCCTCCTGATTCGGCATGGTGTCGACTTCATCGAATTCCAGGCCTTTCTCAAGCAGCGCAAATTTCACCATGTTGAAATAATTGCTGACTCTGAATCCATACAATTTATGCATGACTTGCAGTCCTCTTCTGATTATCGTGGCCGCTGTCTAGCCGGCGCAATGGCATAAGTCGCGCATCTGCAGGACATTTCGGTGATCGAATCACCTTATCTAAACCGGGTGAGCGTTGATCACGCCAAGGCCATTTGCAGAACTCGGGCTACGTGAATGGCTTCGCGTCCAGTGCCATGCTGAATCTGACTACGACAGCTGGTGCCGTCGGCCACAATCAAGGTTTCGCTGTCGGCCTCGCGCACCGCAGGAAATAGACTGAGCTCTCCCATCCGCATGGATATCTCATAGTGTTCTGCTTCATAACCAAAAGAGCCCGCCATGCCGCAACAACTTGAATCGATGGTTTGCACCTCGAGTTCCGGGATTAACGACAAGACTTGTTCGATTGCTGACATCGCAGCAAAGGCTTTCTGATGACAGTGGCCATGCAGTAATGCCTGCTTGGCTGCGATCGGTTTGAGTGATAGTCGCAGCCGCCCTGCCTTATGTTCGCGCGCCAAAAACTCCTCTAATAGAAAAGCACACCCGGCAAGCGCACTGGATTCAGGCCCTGGTAACAAGGAAATGTATTCATCGCGCAAGCTTAAGAGGCACGAAGGTTCCAGTCCAACGATGGCTACTCCTCTCTCCACATAGGGTTTTAACGATTCGATCATGCGTTGCGCTTCTACCTTTGCCTCGTCCAATAATCCTGCACTGAAAAAAGTTCGGCCACAGCACAGTGGTCGCCCGAAATCAGCCGGTGTAGGGCAGATCACGTGATAGCCCGCCGCCGTGAGTACAGCCAATGCGGCATTGGCATTCTCTGACTCGAAACAGCGGTTAAAGGTATCAACCAGTAACACCACTTCTTGTGCCCCCGCATCAATCAATGCCTCTTCTATAAACGGTTTAAAGTGATCACGACGCCAGCGTGGCAGGCGTCTGCGACTACTGAAACCAAGCAGGATTTCACTTAACTTGGCTACACCCGGGATCTGATCACGCAGGTTAAGCAAGAAACTGAAGTGTTTGAGTTTCGGTGCGTAACGAGGCAGATAGGCTATCAGCCGGTCGCGGACAGACAGTCCATGTTGTCGATGATAATGGTATAAAAATTCTATTTTCATTTTTGCCATATCCACGCCAGTAGGGCATTCACGCTTGCAACCCTTACAGCTGACGCATAACGCCATGGTTTGATACATTTCCTCGGAGGTAAAAGCATCCTTACCAAGCTGGCCGGTGATGGCTAAGCGCAAGGAATTAGCACGCCCTCGGGTGAGGTGCTGCTCATCATTGGTTACCCGATAAGATGGGCACATGGTGCCGACATTGGCTTTGCGGCCGTGGCCGCCCCGGCCGTCGAAGACCAGCCCTCCCTTTATAATGACGTCGTAGTCTTTCATCGCGCGCGCTCCTCATTTTTGGCTTTTCCGCTTTCGCTCAACG
>JADFOC010000463.1 GCA_022563075.1 Pseudomonadota bacterium | reverse complement strand
ACTGCATAACCGATCTGTGACTTTTATTATGATATCCCATCGCTTTGTGCGCCAGGTTGAGCGCAATGAGATGTCGGAATTCGAAACCCACCCGGTACTAATGGCAATGGCTAAATTGGACTTGCAGCACGCGCAAGTCGATCTGGGAAAACTCACCGTTCGTTTCATGGAGCATCAGGTAGAAACCGGAAGTGATGCTGCCACCGTGGATGAATTCGTTAAGAATGAATTAGCCTATCTGGACGGAGCTAAAACCAAGCCCATTGAAAAATCCCAGGATATAGTACTGTATGGGTTTGGCCGCATCGGCCGCTTGATGGCGCGATTACTGATTGAGCGCACCAGTACCGGTGAAGTCATGCGCTTGAGAGCCATTGTAGTAAGACCGGGTAAAGCCGGGGATCTGGAAAAACGAGCCAGCTTATTTGCTTCAGACTCTGTACACGGCGCTTTCCAGGGGACCATTCGTGTGGACGAGGAGAACCAATGCCTGATCGCGAATGGTAACGTGATAAAGATGATTTACGCCAACCAGCCCGATGCGATTGACTACACCCAATACGGTATCAGTGATGCCCTGATAATTGACAGTACCGGTAAATGGCGAGATGAAGCAGGTCTGTCGCTGCATCTTAAATCCAAGGGTAGCGCGAAGGTTATTCTTACGGCTCCGGGCAAAGGTGACTTAAAGAATATTGTCTTCGGCATTAACGATGACCAAATTACTCCCGATTCAAAGATCATCACCGCCGCCTCCTGTACTACCAATGCTATCGCGCCGGTACTGAAAGTAGTGAATGACAGGTTCGGTATTGAACATGGACATGTGGAAACAGTGCATGCCTATACCAACGATCAGAATCTCCTCGATAACTACCATAAGGGAAGTAGAAGAGGACGCAGTGCGGCACTGAACATGGTGTTAACTGAAACCGGAGCGGCGGAGGCCGTGGCTAAGGCGGTGCCTGAACTGGCAGGCAAACTCACCGGAAATGCGATACGGGTGCCAATACCTAATGTCTCCATGGCCATCATGAATCTCACCCTGGAAACGGCGACGTCGAAGGAAGAACTTAACGAATTTTTGCGCCAGATCGCTCTGCACTCCAAACTGCAAGATCAAATAAGCTACACCCAATCCCCGGATGCGGTGTCAAGCGATTTCGTCGGCACCCGAGAGGCCAGCACTGTGGATTCCACGGCCACTATCGTCAATGGTAAGCACGTTGTCTTGTACTTATGGTACGACAATGAGTTCGGATATTGCTGCCAGGTGGCCAGAATGGTGTACAAGATGGCGGGGATTAATTACCAGCGTTATCCGATTGAAGAATAAGCCATCTTCTGCGCCGGGCTTACAGCCCGCCACCTGGGACTCCGGCGCGGCTGGTCGCGTAAGTTGGCGGTATTTATCAATGCTACGCTACGTCTCAATCTAGCACCGAGATGCAAGCCTGGGGGTTCCAACACTCCTTCGGAGGCTCCCGGTTATGCTAGTAATTTTAGGGGCTTAGGCCTATAATCTGCCCGCTCGAAATGGCCCCATTTTGAGCAGCAACCGGGGTCCTATTCCTTTGTCTATACTGCAAATTGTTATGAGATTTTTCATGACAATGGAAAGGTATATTTTGCGCTGTGGACGGCTTGCCACGCGGCAAGTTAGATTTAACCAATGATCAGAATAAAACGCGGCCTGGATCTGCCAATCTCCGGTGCGCCGGAACAGGCATTAGGAAGTACCCACCCAGCTCGCACAGTAGCATTGCTCGGTCGCGATTATGTGGGGATGAAACCTACCATGGTGGTCAAGGTAGGTGACCAGGTAAAATTAGGCCAGCCACTTTTCAGCGACAAGAACATCCTGCTCCAGAGGACTGCGAATATTATATGTGTGGTCCGCCGATGATGAATGCCGCTGTAATCAAAATGCTGAAGGATTTAGGGGTAGAAGACGAAAACATATCACTCGACGAGTTTGCATGAACCAGATCATACGGCGTCATAGTTTTTCGATAACATTTCTAGTCATCCTGCTTGGCTATTTTATTCTATTTGCCGGCGGTAATGACGGTATTCATCGGCTTGGCGGTTTCACCATGGGCACCACCTACAACTTGCAGATAGTGGATATGCCCTCCGAGTTGTCGGCTGAAGAGGTTGCTGCCGACATTGAAGCGTTATTGACAAAACTCGATACCGGCACCTTTTCAACTTATGCAAGCACATCGGAATTGTCTAATTTTAATCGCCACGCGATTAATGTTCCATTCGGTGTATCCACCAGCATGATCGAAGTACTGCAGATGGCACAGGAAATCGCCATCCTGACTGATGGCGCGTTCGATGTTACGGTTGGCCGGCTGGTTAATCTTTGGGGATTTGGTCCATCGATTGGGCTACCCGATGGTGAGATACCGGACCAGCGGCAGATCGAACTGGTTTTGGAATCGGTCGGTTATCAGTTCCTGCTGATCGATGAATCGAAGTCTGAAATAGAGAAAACTCGAGACATTTATGTAGACCTGAGTGCCATAG
>JADFOC010000462.1 GCA_022563075.1 Pseudomonadota bacterium | reverse complement strand
GTGAGAAAATCCCGGTGCTGCTGCTGCCAGCCTCACTTAGCCAGGCTGAAGATTGCCTCTTACGGCGTTACCTGCGTTTCGATTGCCCCGATTGACCGTACCTCCTGGTGCTAGCCTGGAGTGAGTACGGTGTCTCGTGCCGCAGCGTCTAACTCAGGGTAGTCCAGGGTGAAATGCAAGCCGCGACTTTCCTTACGTTGAAGCGCACTGGTGATAATTAGTTCGGATACCAGCACCAGGTTGCGAAGCTCTAGCAGGTCATTGGTGACACGATGTTTGATGTAGTAGTCCTGTATTTCCTGACTTAATAGTTCGATGCGGCGCTCGGCACGCTGCAGGCGTTTGTTCGTTCTCACAATACCAACAAAATCCCACATACAGCGCCTAAGTTCATCCCAATTGTGCGAGACCAGGATCTCATCGTCAGAGTCTGTCACCCGAGACTCATCCCATGGAGCTATAGTGGCGGCAAATTCCGTGTCGTCAATTTTGTTTTTAATATGTTTTGCGGCGCCGAACGCCACGACGAAGCATTCCAGCAGCGAATTACTCGCCATGCGATGGGCACCGTGAAGGCCGGTAAAACTAGTCTCACCAATGGCGTAGAGGTTGGGGATATCCGTTTCCCCACTGATGTTCACTACGATACCACCGCAGGTATAGTGCGCCGCCGGCACTATGGGAATTCGTTCTCTGGTAATGTCGATACCAAAAGTCAGGCAACGCGTGTAGATAGTGGGAAAATGCTCCTGTATGAACGCCGCGGGTTGATGGCTGATATTCAAATAGACGCAATCGCATCCCAGCCGTTTCATCTCGTAATCGATGGCTCGTGCGACAATATCCCTGGGCGCAAGCTCTTCCCGACGGTCAAAGCCCGGCATGAAGCGGCTACCGTCTGGAAGTTCCAAGGTCGCCCCTTCGCCACGTAACGCCTCGGTGATAAGAAACGACTTGGCATGGGGATGAAACAGGCAAGTAGGATGGAATTGATTGAATTCCAAATTGGCCACACGGCAGCCGGCACGCCATGCCATGGCGATCCCATCGCCACTGGCGCCATCGGGATTGGTGGTATACAAATACGCTTTGCTGGCACCGCCGGTGGCCAGCACCACGAATTTGGATTTTATCAGTTCTACCTTGCCAGATTTCTGGTTGAGCACGTAGGCTCCCACGCAGACGCTCTCAGACCGGCCCTGGCGTGCTTGTGTCACTAAGTCTACAGCGGTACAGCCTTCCAGCAGATTAATCCCTGAATGCGCCTGTGCGCGCTGCTGCAGCGTCTCAAACACGGCTTTACCGGTAGCATCGGTGGCGTGAATGATGCGTCGATGGCTGTGACCCCCTTCCTGGGTTAAATGCAGCGAACTCAATTCCATCGGTTCGTTGCCAGTCGCGGGGGACTGGGGCGTGGGGCTGGAATTGGCGGTAAAGGGCACACCCTGCTCTACCAACCAGGCAACCGCCTCGACACTGTTGCTTACTATGTGTTTCACCACTTCGGGGTGACATAAGCCGACACCGGCAGTCAATGTGTCAGCCACGTGAGACTCGATGCTGTCTTCAGCATCAAGCACGGCCGCTATGCCACCCTGGGCATAAAACGTCGCGCCTTGATTGAGGTCGCCTTTGCTCAAAACAACCACGCTGGCAAAATCTGCGGTGCGCAACGCCAAGGTGAGGCCGGCTGCGCCACTGCCGATAATAAGAATGTCAAACTCTGTATTGTCCAAGCTTGGGGAAGTTGCCATAAAATCCAATACCAATAATTCGCTTTAATTGGTCTTTGTTAGAAATTGCGGTTAATACCACGACTGCGCTTAAGTTGCATCCGTCGCCGATCTCCCAGCGCTGCAACCAGCAAAAGCGCAGGTTTGTGCGCCTGCAAATCCCGCCTGCCTGCCATCGCTGGCAATTAATGCGGCACCAGGGTATATCAGGCTTGCGCCGAGGTCTAACGGTGAACACATTGGTGAACTCTACGCTCCAAAAGCAACCTTGGCTGAGGTATCAGGAAGAAATTCTGCTGCTCGGCTATAGCGATGGGATAGGATGCTGAATCGGTGGTTACAAACCAAGATTCTGCGAAACAATCCTGTAATCTATAAAAAGTGTAATAATTTTACAGAATCTGAGAACTTTTATACCTAGTTGAGGTCTATGACTGAAGATGGATACGTTTGTTCCAAGTGGTGCAGTTGTAACCCCAGCATAAACGGAGTTGGAACAAATGGCAGAGGATACCGATCAACAGCTGGTTGACAGGGTATTGAGTGGCAATAAAAGCGCATTTAATCTGCTGGTATTGCGCTACCAACACCGTGTTGCAGCTTTGGTCGCACGTTTCGTGCACGATCCGCATGAAGTGGAAGATGTATGCCAGGAGGCCTTCATTAAGGCGTATCGGGCACTGCCACTGTTTCGGGGGGAAAGCGCGTTTTATACCTGGCTGTATCGAATCGCGGTAAATACTGCCAAGAACTATCTGGTTTCCAGAAACCGTCGACCACCGGCTAATGATGTGGAAGTAGAC
>JADFOC010000461.1 GCA_022563075.1 Pseudomonadota bacterium | reverse complement strand
GATGTTAAAGTCATTGCCTATGCCACTAGACATTCGCTCTTTAGGAACCACGCCTTCGGGATAGAAGTAAATACCGATTTCTGTATTGTCCGTCAGCTCTTTACCGGAGGTGGTGTAGTGCATTTGCAGGCTCAAATTGGAACCCGCTTTTAACAGTCCACCAACACCTTCGGGATTCAGCGAAATATTGTTCCCCGGTGCATAGCCTGCGATTGAAGCCGCATCGGGACCACCACCACCAAGAATAAGTGCACTTAAGTCTATTTCCGGTATTTGCGCGAATATTCCGGCGATGTCAATTCCCTCACCTCCGGCGAGAGCCGCAAACAACTGGGCACGAATATCGGCTGCCTTTTCCTCGGGTAAAGTAGCAATCATGTCCATCAGAATTTTTTGCATATCTGGCAAGCCTTCGGGTGGAACCACGGTAGTAATGATGTGGTGCAACACCGATGGTTCGCCGGGTGAAACTTCACTGGCCCTGATCCAGACGTCTTTTTCCAGATTCAGTTCGATCGGAATATTTCTGTAATCCAGTGTGCCAGTGGCCGGTACCGCCTGTGGTGGAATTTTTACGATCAGGTCAGGCTCGCCCAGAGACCATTTAGTATCTGGCCACACCAGTTCAGCCAGTGGATCGTGATCGCTATCGACCTTGGAGCCAGTGTTAATCCAGCGTACCAACATTCCCATTTCCTCATCGCTGAGGTTCATTTCATTCTTGATGGCATGGCCGACCTTGTTGTCGATCTGACCAGGAGGCATACGCTTGGTCATTACCACTTCGCGAATCATTGGAGACCAGCCTTGCACCGCCAGTTTACTGTCCATGGCGAAAGGCGCAATGCCACCGGCACGATGACAATTGGCACAGTTCTCCGCGATGATTGGGGCGATGTCGTGCTCATAGGACAGGTTGGCATGCGTGACGGCGTGGTTAAACTCGATTGCGGTGCCAGATGTCGCTATGGCGATCAAGTCGACGCTTTCTCCTGCTAATACCTGTTGAATAGTTTGTTCCAGTTGACCTGCAACCGGTCCGCGATAGAGCACTTCAAAAGTACTTGGATTGTAGAGCACGGCTTCATCGAGGCGCGAGAAACCCAGCATCTCAGCCACCAGTTGGGCATCATCCATCAAGATGGGCAATTCCAGACCTTGTGCCGCCGCTTCTTGCTGTACAGCCTCTCGGTCAGTCTGCAGACCTGGATTTAGCAGAAAGAAGACGATGCCTTGCTCTTCATACTTTTCTTGCAGGGCCAGCAGAGCTGCCAACGCGGCTTGATCGGTTGCACCATTGGCTTGTGGCAGGATCACCACGGCATTGTGGTCGTCATACCAGGTCATTTGATGAAACGCACCCTGGTGGTCAATTAGTGCAAAGTCGCCAACACGTTCGCCCGCACTAGCCAGTGTAGTGACGGTAGCGAGCACTGCAGATAAAGCTAAACCTCGAGAAATTTTCACGAACGGCTCCCCTCGTTTATGGAATCAATTGATTGAAATTTGTGTAGCAGAGCCCTTAAGTTTACTCGCTTCCAGGGGGATTTCAGCTATTTTCTCGACTTTTGTTACGAACCTACACAACCTCGCTGCAGGCCATGGAACATCAGCGTTTGCAATAATCGGTGGGCTTTTTTGCAATAATCGGTGGCAGGGTGAAATCTCATTACTAGTTACTGAATTTTACAAAGCTTAGCCAGGCTGTTGGAAGCCCCCAAAGTAATTAATAAGCAGATCGCAAAATCGCATTGCCGCCACCATGAATATGACCCATCGCTGCTGAAGTTTGTTTTTATTGGCGCGGCAGACTCGCTAAATACATCTCACCAGCTTGCTAGCTGCGCCGCAAAGGGCTCGTTACGGTACTGGGCTATGCTTACTGCCATGGAAATCTCAGTACCGCTTTGCTAGAAAATCGGATTAGCTGCCGCGTCAGCAAGTATAATCAAGGGCGAGCTTGGTTGTGGTCCCTGGTCCTTATGCTGGACCCAAGCATCGCCCTCAAGCCACTGAGTGGGGGGTTGACTCTGATGCCTGGGCAGTGCGATTTAATATCCTCGCCGATATCTCTCTACCCCTGAGACGCCAGGGGCGCTCGATAAACCTGAAATTCCATTCGCTAACGATCCAGCAGATTGTCATTGCTACCAGGCATAGGCAACCATCGAAAAGAATCTGCGCGCCGGCGCTGGAAAATCCAGGATCGTAAGTTGAATTAAGGTCCTCGACAATGGCGAATACAATCAAATGGGTAATATAGATAGCATAGGATCTACTCCCAATATAAAGCATGACTTTGTAATAAAGTTTTTCCTTTGCAATCACGCCATATTCGAAAGAAGCAAATAATACGATTATCGCAGAAATAAAAGCGACCAAGCCGACCCCATAGGGCTTCATCTCAAAAACACCCAGAACATTTGCCGATATCAGTGGTAATGAAATGATAACTGAAGCAGCCACAATTTTTGTGGCTGTAAGATGTTTACAAAACCATGCTTTGATTTTTAGATACATCACGGTTTGTGAAGCCAGGGCCAAC
>JADFOC010000053.1 GCA_022563075.1 Pseudomonadota bacterium | reverse complement strand
CTGTCGGCGCCGCATTGGTCAAGAAATTGACTGGGATCGGGGGTGTCGACCACTAAGATTTTGACGTCGACCTCGACGCTTAGTAATAACGGCGCGGATTTATATTCTGATACGAACTAACAGGACCTAATGCTTCGTTCACTAGCCCACTTTTTTAATCCAGCGATCGGATTCTCTGGCGCGCCTGGCCGCAAATTCTATCAGCAACAGTCAATGGGCTATAGTCACTTCCATCCATGCTGTCACCCACACTTGGCCAAGAATTTCGAGGCCTTATATAAAATATGCTGGCTAAGCCTTCGGCGGTGTCACTCCTGTCTGCCCCATATATTTCCCCCCACGCTGCTTATAGGTTGTTTCACATTGTTCATCCGATTGATAAAACAGCATCTGAGCAACTCCTTCATTGGCATATATTTTGGCCGGCAGCGGCGTAGTATTAGAAAATTCCAGAGTCACATGCCCTTCCCACTCCGGTTCTAAAGGAGTCACATTAACGATAATGCCGCAACGAGCATAGGTGGATTTCCCCAGACAAATGGTCAACACATCTTTGGGTATACGAAAGTACTCAATGGTCCGGGCCAGGGCGAATGAATTCGGGGGAATAATGCAATAGGGTTCCTCGATCGAGATAAAACTGGATTCATCGAAGTTTTTGGGATCCACCACGCTGGTGGTATGCACGTTGGTAAAAATTTTAAATTCATTGGCACAGCGTACATCATAACCATAGCTGGAGGTGCCGAATGAAATGACTTTTTCGCCATTTAAGTAGCGGACCTGTTCAGGTTCAAATGGCTCTATCATTCCCTCTTCTCGGGCCATCTGTCTTATCCAACGGTCTGACTTAATACTCATATCTGCTACCCATGCGCCTTCATGTAATCGATGAAGCGCGAATGATAGAGCCAATCAAGCGAGGAAGCATCCATTATTTCTTGCGTCACCGGCAAACTGCTGTAGCAAAAAGAAGCTGAATATCGTAATGACTTGAAGTATGATGCGCAGCCTGTCGAGATGCATTCAACATCCGATTCCATGCTCGAGATTCAGACTGGCGACGGCTTTTTGTTCTTTGCCAGGCTTCCTGGAAACACCCCTGATCACCACCAGTCAATAACGAGTTATAATCGTGACCAGCTTGCTGTGAACTAGCACTAGCAGACGAATCTTTAGAGGATGACCCGGTGAAAAAGTGGCAATGCATGGTTTGTGGTTTTATATATGAAGAAGAATTGGGCTTGCCAGAAGACGGTATTTCACCGGGAACTCGCTGGGACGAAATTTCCGATGATTGGACATGCCCCGATTGCGGGGTTGGTAAAGAAGACTTCGAAATGATCGAAATTTAACCGAGACTCGATTTCTCCCTAACTCACAAGCCAACCAAGGACTGCAGCGTGAAGCAAAGAAAAATTCTGGTGACCGGCGCCCTACCCTATGCCAATGGCGAGTTACATTTGGGCCATTTAATGGAAGCCATCCAGACTGATATCTGGGTACGTCTGCAGAAATTACGCGGTCATGACTGCATCTGTGTGTGTGCCGATGACGCTCACGGTACAGCCATTATGCTGAGCGCAGAGAGCCAGGGCATCAGCCCTGAGCAATTAATCGAGACTGTTAAGCAACACCATCAGCGAGATTTCGCTGATTTTCTAGTTGAGTTTGATAACTACCATTCCACTCACTCGGAAGAAAATCGACTGTTAACCGAATCGATTTATAAGGCACTGGATGCCAATGGGCATATCAATCGCCGTCGGATCAAGCAACTCTATGATCCTGAGAAAAAACTATTTCTTGCTGATCGTTACATCACCGGAACTTGCCCAAAGTGTAATGCCGAGGACCAATATGGAGATAACTGTGAGGTCTGTGGCTCCACCTACAGCCCAGCCGAATTGATCAATCCCCGCTCCTCTATCTCTGGAGCCACGCCGATAGAAAAGGAATCGGAACACTTTTTCTTTGCACTGCCAGTTTTTCGCGACATGTTAAAAAAATGGACCCGCAGCGGCGCGCTACAAGAACCAGTAGCCAATAAACTGAGCGAGTGGCTGGATGAAGGACTGCAAGAGTGGGATATTAGCCGGGATGCACCCTATTTTGGGTTTGAAATTCCTGACGCACCCGGTAAATATTTCTACGTGTGGGTAGATGCACCCATAGGCTATATGGCGAGTTTTAAGAATCTCTGTGACCGCAGCGACTATAATTTTGATGACTACTGGAAACCTGATCAGGACACCGAGCTTTATCACTTCATCGGCAAAGACATCATTAATTTCCATACCCTGCTGTGGCCAGCGATGCTGACCAGTGCCGGTTACCGCAAACCGACTGCGGTCTATGCCCATGGGTTTCTTACTGTCGACGGCACCAAGATGTCAAAGTCCCGTGGCACTTTTATCAATGCCCGAACTTACCTGGATCATCTTAATCCAGAGTACTTGCGCTACTTCCTGGCTGCGAAACTGTCCTCTGGAATAGATGATCTTGATTTGAACCTGGAGGATTTCGCACAGCGAGTAAATTCAGATTTGGTGGGCAAAGTGGTTAACATAGCCAGTCGATGCGCCGGATTTATTAGCAAGGGATTTGCTGGAAGCTTGGCCAAAAAACTCGATGACAAAGAGTTGATCGCTGCCATCCAGGCCGCCAAGAACGAAATCACCGAACATTTCGAACAACGTGAATACGGCAAGGCAATTCGGCTGATCATGGCTCTGGCTGATAAAGCCAATCAATACATAAACGATAAGCAACCTTGGGTAATCGCCAAGACGGACAAGCAATCACCGCAGTTGCAAGAAATATGCAGTACCGGGATAAATGCATTCCGCTTATTGATTTGTTACTTAAAACCAGTGCTTCCCCGGATGGCACAGCAAGCCGAAGAGTTTCTTGCTATAGAACCATTACAATGGGATGACATCGACCGCCTGTTGCTAGATCACAAGATCAACAAATTTAAACCTCTCATGACTCGGGTCGAAGCAGACAAGGTGCAGGCTATGGTGGATGCAACCAAACAAGAGTACGCCCAACAGCAAGCGGCAAAGACTCAATCTACAGAAACCGATAGCAGTGGCCTGGAGCCCGAAATCGATTTTGCTGATTTCACCAAGGTGGATTTACGCGTCGCAAAAATTGTCGCCGCGGAACAGGTGGCAGGAGCTGATAAGCTTTTGAAACTGCAGCTGGATCTCGGGTTAGATGATGAGGGCTCTCCGCTCACCCGTACGGTCTTCTCAGGAATCAAGTCAGCCTATCGCCCGGACGACCTGGTGGGCATGTTGACGGTTGTGGTGGCGAACCTAAAACCACGTAAAATGAAATTCGGCGTCTCCGAGGGCATGATTCTCGCCGCGGGTCCAGGTGGCAAGGATATCTGGCTGCTCGAACCACACAGTGGCGCGCAAGCAGGGATGCGTATCACTTGATAATTTATCTAGCTGGCGCAGGTGGTTTGACCACTATCACTGGACTTATTGTGCCGACGATGGATGAATCATTCTCTTGCGACGGTCTATTGCAATAGCTGGCCGCGGTATGCAATTCACTGGCGTCGAATGGGCTTAAGTAATAAGCTTGGATTGAGGCCGTTAGGCTACAATGTTAGTGGACCCGACAAATAGCAGGTATTTATGAATTTTCTCAATAGAAAGAGCGTTAGAAGCTGGATCCGTACCTGCTGGTTAGCGGTGATATCGTTTGGCTTAAGCCAGACCAGCTTCGCGCAGAATGGCCCGATTCGAGATATTGAAGATTCGGTCATCAAGATTTACACCACCCAGGCGGCTCCTGACTATTTCACGCCCTGGCGATTGCTGACTCCGCGTCAAAGCAGTGGTTCAGGCACCGTTATCCATGGCAATCGGATCCTGACGAATGCGCATGTGGTAGCGAATGCCAGCTATGTGCAGGCACAAAAACATAACGACCCGCGCCGTTACCAAGCACACGTCTCTTTCATCTCCCACGAAGCAGATTTGGCGCTCATTACCGTTGATGACCCTGAATTTTTTAACGACTTAACAGCACTCACCATCGGCGAACTACCCAATCCTCGGCAAGAAGTATCCGTCTACGGATACCCCATGGGGGGCAAATCACTGAGCATCACCCGGGGAATTCTCTCCCGCGTGGAGCAACAGGTGTATGCCCATGCCGGCACCTATCTACTAGCCGGCCAGATTGATGCGGCGATCAATCCAGGCAATAGCGGCGGACCGGTTATCGTTGATCAACAAATTGTCGGCGTCGTGATGCAAGCCAACAGTGGCCGTCGTACTGAAAATCTGGGCTATTTCGTGCCGCCTAGCATCATTAGTCATGTGCTCAGGGATAGTCAGGACAACGTCAATGATGGATTTCCAGATCTGGGTTTTCGCACCCAAACCCTGGACAGCCCGGCCGCAAAAGCGGCCTATGGACTGGATGAAGATCAGGACGGGGTACTGGTGATTAAGGTGTTCGATGATTCACCCGCTTACGGCATTCTGCAAGAGAACGATGTCATTATTAAAATAGATGACTACCCCATAGCCGATGACGGCAGCATCAAATTATCTGAAGATCTTACCACCGACTACAAACATGCCATCGACCTGCACCATATCGATGAATCGATAATTATCTCTTATTCGCGAGATGGTGAAATCAACACCGCCACCCTCGTTGCCGAACGTTCTCGCGACAGTTACAGCCTGGTAGCCGGTGAAAAATTTGACAAGATTCCCAAATACTACATCTATGGCGGCGTGCTGTTTGTACCCCTCAACATGAACCTGATAAAGCGCTGGGGCAATGACTGGGCACGTTCAGCACCGGTAAGCTTGTTACAGGCGCGCAATGAATGGAGTTCTCCCGAACGTAGAGAGTTAATAGTTGCACTTCAAGTAATGGCGGCCGACGTAAACCTGGGTTATCACGACTGGCGCAACTGGGTGGTGGATTTTGTCAATGATGAACCGGTAAGAGATTTTAACCACTTCTCTGCGCTGCTCAGAAACAATATTCAAGAAAATATAGTGTTCGAAAACAGTAACGGCTATCAAATGGTGATCAATCACCAAGCAGCCGTCGCCAGTGAATCTGAAATTTTGTCTCTATACAGAATTCCGGTGGCCTACTCCGAAGGATTATTTGACGAGTAAAATCCGCTCCAGCGAATTACACCACTCAGTACTAGTTCTCCCGGGCTGAACCGATCTTTGTTTCTGCCGCCTTTTTCCGGCCATCTCAGCAGCCATGCTAGAATTGCCTGCAATTCCAATCCATCTGGCTGATCTGGAGCAGGCTGGCACCGTGACCAATTTTTTAAGCATCATCATCGCTGCCGCCTTGGCCAACAATGTGGTGTTAGTGCAGTTTCTTGGTGTGTCTTCCCTGTTTGCCTACAGCGATCGCCTACAAAGTGCTATCGAGGTGGCACTGCTTAGTTTTTTCGTGTTGTTTGTTGCTGCATTGATCAACCTGTTGTTATTTCGATTTCTGTTGGCACCTCTCAATCTGGAATATCTGAAACTGCTGTGTTTTGTAAGTATCAGCAGTGGCATAAGCGGCCTGTCAATTCACTGGATAAAACAAAGATTTCCACTATCGCTACGTCGTCAGAAATTAGCTTTTTACCTGATCGGCGGCAATAGCGCGGTTATTGGTGTAGCGCTGATAAATACGGTCAGCGGCTTAGGCATTGTCGAGAGTGCCGCTTACAGTTTAGGCGCTGCGCTTGGCTTCGCCCTGTTGTTGATTGCATTTGCCGCCTTACGCCAACGTCTGGATACGACCGAAGTTCCAACTCCATTTCGCGGAGCCGCCATCCATCTGGTCAGCGCCGGAATAATTGCCATGTGTTTCCTCGGTTTCGCTGGCCCGGTGTAGATCATGTTGCCATTCATTGAAACAATCTATGCACAAATCCTATTGATGTTAATCCCCCTAACAATAATCAGCTGGTTAATAACTAGGCTAGCGTTTTATTTGCACGACAAATCATCTAATCAAAAATCGATGATTGATCAGATCAATCGATTACTGCCACAAACTCAATGTGGCCAATGTGGGCATGCGGGCTGTCGGCCTTATGCAAAAGCGATAAGCCAAGGCGAAGCAATCAACAAGTGTCCGCCAGGTGGATCCCAGACTATTATCCGACTCGCCAATCTGCTGAATGAGGCTCATCAACCCCTAGACCCAGCGCATGGTGAGAATCAGCCATTCGCCATTGCGGTCATCCGTGAAGATGAATGTATCGGCTGTACCAAGTGCATACAGGCCTGTCCGGTAGACGCAATTCTAGGTGCTCAGAAGCTAATGCATACGGTGATAGAAATAGAATGTACCGGCTGTGATTTGTGCGTCGAACCATGTCCGGTCGATTGTATCGACATGATTGTCACATCGAAGGATACGAGATGGACGTGGCCGCTGCCGAGTCACGTGGCTACTCCCCGTGGCCTGATGGAGTCAGTTCTATGACCATAGTGGACAGGTTGCTGGGTTTTAAACGAAATCCTCGTGTACACAAAATTCCTGGCGGCATCAAGCCTCCAGCCTTCAAGGCAAGCTCACTGCGATCACGCATCATGCCAACCCCCATTCCCCGGAAGCTGATAATGCCTCTATTGCAACATCAAGGCGTAGCGGCGTGTCCTGTGGTTGCGGTAGGAGACCGGGTACTTAAATACCAGCTGCTTGCTGAAGCGCGTGGCACTTCGAGCGTTGCGCTGCATGCACCCACGTCGGCTAGTATCGTGGAAATTTCGAACACATTGGTAGCTAATGGCAGCGCCGAGCTGCAACTCTGTATTCTACTTGAGCCCGACGGCGCGGATGTGGCCGTAGAAATTACACCGATACCTGATTATCGCGCCTTGAGTCATCTACAGTTGCTGGAACTGGTGACGGCAGCAGGAATTTGCGGAATGGGAGGTGCCGGATTTCCCTTGGCAGAAAAACTACGCCTGAGTATTGATAAAGGCGTCGAGCTACTCATCATAAATGCAGCAGAGTGTGAACCCTACATTAGTGCAGACGAAGCCTTGATTCGAGAACGTGCTGAATTGGTGGTGGCTGGCTCGAAAATACTGCAATCGATCTGTTTGGCCAGTCGCTGCATCATTGCCATCGCAGATGATAAGACCGCTGCCATTACTGCCCTGGTAAACGCACTACAGAATAGTTCGATTGAATTAGTACAGGTAAGAGCAAAATATTCGATCGGAGGGGAAAAACAACTGATTCAGGCCGTCACTGGTGTCGAAGTTCCGGTTGGCAAATTACCGTCAGATATTGGTGTATTGATGCAAAATGTCGGCACTGCATACGCAGTCTACGAGGCTATAGTTGAGGGGCGACCTTGCATCAGCCGTATTACAACAGTAACCGGCTCCCCGCTAATAACGCCGAAGAATTTCGAGACCTTAATAGGGACACCTGTCTCTTTCCTATTCGATCTCTGCGGCATCGATAAATCGGCACATACTGGCTCGATAATGGGTGGTTCCCTGATGGGAATCGCATTGCCAAGCACCAAGGTACCAGTCGTTAAGACTACTAATTGCCTGATCGCCACTTGCGCAGAAGAATTTCCTCCTGCAGCGCCAGAGCAAGCTTGTATCCGCTGCGGTTTCTGTGCAACCGCCTGCCCGGTGAGTCTGTTACCGCAGCAACTGTATGCCTTCGCTCGATCCAGAGAGCAGGATCAACTAATAGATTATGGTTTATTTGATTGTATCGAATGCGGAGCCTGCGCCTATGTCTGCCCCAGTCAGATACCGCTGGTTCAGTATTACCGTGCGAGCAAGGCAGAAATTCACGAACACCGCGCGCAGCAACTACAGAGCGCACATTGGCAGACCCGCTTTCAATATCATCAATACCGCTTAAAGGAACAGAAGGACGAAGCACGGGAACGGAAATCGTCGAGAATCGAAACCCAGGCAGCCAAGACCTCAAACGGTCACTTTTCTCGAGTAAGAGCCAGGGAGGAAATCGCCGACGCCGTGGCTCGGGTAAAGGCGCGAAAATCAAAGTTCATCTCCAGCTCAAACATTGACCAGGAGAAGAAGGACTAGATGCAATCCCTCGCTGCCTGTTCACCACTGCAACATAGTCGACTCACCATCGGTCGAATTATGCTGCTGGTTGTCGTGGCCTGCATCCCAGGCATATCCATGGCAACCTGGTTCTTCGGCTATGGACTTATTATCAATATAGGCTTGGCTATCTGCGTTGCCCTCGCCCTCGAGGCGGCGATCCTAACCATCCGGCAGAAAAACGTCCGGCTTCATCTTGCTGACAATAGCGCTCTAGTTACAGCAGTCCTGTTCGGCATCGCCATCCCGCCCGGATGCCCGTGGTGGATAGTGGTTATCGGGATCTTTTTCGCCATCGTTGTCGCCAAACATATTTATGGTGGGCTTGGCCAAAATCCTTTCAACCCGGCCATGTGCGGGTACCTGCTCTTGTTACTGTCTTTTCCACTGGAGATGGCGAGCTGGTATCTCCCCAGTGGCAGCCTGCTCGAGCAGCAGAGTTTCAATCCACTCAGCTGGTCGGGTTTACAACAGAGCATGTTACTGAGCATGCCATTCCTGGCCGTCGATTCGATTAGCATGCATGCCAGCATCGATGGACTGGCTATGGCAACGCCGCTTGCAGAATTTAACATGGCAGGCAAGAGCGCGTTGTTGGCAGCACAGGAATCAGGGCTATCGATATTCGCCCGAACTTCCGGGACTGGCTGGGAACTCGTCAACATCGGCTACCTGCTTGGCGGCTTGTTCCTACTGTATCGGCGCATCATAAGTTGGCATATTCCGCTTAGCCTGATCGTCACTGTTGGCCTGCTTGCTATGTTCTTTTATGCGCCGGGCAGTAGCGCCGCCTATGGTACTCCCTACTTACATTTGTTTGGCAGCGCCACCATGATAGGCGCGTTTTTTATTGCAACCGATCCAGTCAGTGCCGCCACAACCAACAAAGGCAAGATCGTCTACGGCATCGTAATCGGCTGCGCCATTTATGCAATCCGGGTTTGGGGCAGCTATCTTGATTCGATCGCATTGGCCGTGCTATTTGGTAATTTCTGCGCGCCGGCGCTGGATCATTTCTGCCGGCCTCGTATCTACGGCCATGGTCGAAGCAAGGAGTTAGGTTCTTGAGCAATCTGGAATATCAGGCAAATCAGGGCGCATCGCTCTGGCAAAATAATCCAGTGTTAGTGCAGCTTCTGGGATTAAGCCCGGTGCTAGCGGTTTCGAATACGGTAGTAAACGGACTGGGGCTTGGCGTGGCTACCGCCATCGTGTTTATACTTTCCTGTGTAACAGCCTCACTAGCGAGAAAATATATTAGTTATACCTGGCGCTTTGTCTGGTACTTACTCATCATGGCAAGCTATACAACTATCTTGGAGTTTCTGATGAGGGCATATTACTTTCCCCTGTACCAAGAACTCGGCATTTATGTACCGCTTATCTGTTGCAACTTCGCGATTTTAATTCGCATGGAGATTCAATCGAGTATGCTTAACTGGAAACTCACTGCGCGGGACAGTGCGCTTGTTGCTGCTGGATTTTTGTTGGCAATTGTGTTGCTGGCCACACTCAGAGAGTTCGTTGCCACCGGTTCGGTACTCAACGATTGGCAATTGTTGCTAGCCACGCCTTGGCTGCCAGAGGTTAATCAATCTGCCACTACCGGCAGTGTGATTTTTAGTTTCGCCAACTTGCAGCCCGCCGCATTAATCCTGCTAGGCCTCATTGTCGCGGCTAAGAATATGCTCGATAGCAGATTCGGATTCGGCTCCACCGCTGAGAAAGAGACGGTTAAACCAGTCACACGCGCCCGAGTAACAGGCAGCTTATGAACAAGCAAAAACGAACTGCAATCTTCACCCGTCTGCGGGACGAAAATCCTACACCGCGTAC
>JADFOC010000460.1 GCA_022563075.1 Pseudomonadota bacterium | reverse complement strand
GTTGCCATATTGATTTCTCACGGCGCTTTCTGTAAAAGAAATGCATAGTCTACTGATTGGCAGTTTGCACTAAATTTCGGAATTGACATGGAATACGCAGCAATCATCGTTTTCGCCATCACCACATGTGTGACACCCGGCCCCAATAACACCTTGATCATGGCATCCGGATTAAACTATGGGGTAAGACGAAGCCTTCCTCACTTTACTGGCATCATGCTCGGATTTCCGGTCATGGTGGTCGCCGTAGGTCTTGGCATCGCCGGCTTGTTCCAACAATTTCCGGCATTACACGTCGTGCTGAAGCTGGTTGGCGTCGCCTACCTCAGCTATCTCGCCTACAAGATTGCCTCTGCCGAGATATCGGCAGTGAATGAGACCAAGGGCAAACCCTTTTCCTTTATCCAGGCGGCAGCATTCCAGTGGGTAAACCCAAAAGCCTGGGTACTGGCAGTCGGAGCCACGGTAACCTTTACGGTTGTGTCAGACAGTTATATTTTCCAGGTGCTCACCATTGCCTTTATCTTCATGCTATTCGGTGCACCCTGCGTCATGTTGTGGCTTTGGTTTGGCGCCTCATTAAAAAGCATTTTGCAGAAGCCTGGCACCGTGCGAACCTTTAACATCAGCATGGCCGTGCTGTTAATGGGGTCACTACTGCCGGTGTTTAGTGAACTGTATATTCAGTTTACAGGATAAGTGCAGAGGCAGATTGAGAAGGTGTCACTATTGAATCAGCGCTCGATTGACTGAATTGCGGCAAATCGATGCAATAAATAAACAAAAGCGGCCCTCCAGGGGGCCGTTGCTGTTTGCTTGAAATGTTTTAGTTCGCGCCGCTTTCCACTGCCAACCGCTCTTCCAAGCGCATGCCCCGCAGGATACTAAACATACCGTAATTACCTTCATGACAGGCATATTCATAGATTTGACCGGCAACTTTGGTCATCGGTACGATGGCGGTAATTTTGTCGGTAAAGGTAGAGGGATCATCGATAGTGAATTCATAATTCACCGTGTCATAGGCAACGCGAGTAAATTTCTCCGTAAGTACCATATCGATGTTAGCGCCGGTACTGTTGAATGTCTGTCTCAAGCCATTGAAGTTCCTGGTTGCAACAACCAGGGTGTCGTTTTCCCACCAACCTCTCGAATCACCGGACCAGAGCCTGATGTTGTCACTCAATACCGGTTTTTCAACCAAGGGTATGATACGTGCATCGTGAATCATTTCGGTCATGATCACCACCGTGTCTTTATTCTGGAAGATTTGCATGTTGTTGTTATACAGGCTAGGGGTAAAAGGAGGGCCGGCGTTAAAACCAACCAGGCAGCGTTCGGAAAGTCCGCGATCTTCGGGTCCGTCTTTGGCTATGCCGCCGACGATGAAACGCACCGGACGGGCGCCAGGAATGTCTGGGCCGAGACCACCAAATTGTCTGGGCGCACCCTCGACGGCGTCTGGATAACGCCCATCTTCTGGATACACAATAAGCGAAGTTCGAACCGTATCACCGAGACCACGCATCTCCATCCAAAAATCATTGTAAGCACCAGGATTACTGGAAGCATCCGGAGCATCCGGAGCAATAACTAGAATCGCAGCCCTCGCATCTGCTGCTGCTGCATTTGCTTCCTGGCGCGCTACGGCTGTCTCGATTTGTTCCGCTGTCAGAAACTCCTGGGTGCCATAGCTTTTTGGCCGCTGCATTGGTGTGTTGGAGCTGAAATTCCAGACCCCTTGTAAATCCGGCTGCCCGTATTCGGTCCTGGGGACTTCATAGTCACTGCCTGATTGGGCGACAGCGACTCCGCAAAGTGATGTAAGCACTGAGAAAATAAGTAAAAATCGAGTTTTCATTGGCCTGCCCTTCGAGTGAATAGTTCTTATGGACGAAGAGTAAAAGCTATCTCCATTGAAGTCCATCGTCCTTTTTACGCGTATTCGGCTCCATGTGGGTGATCCCACCGGTCCGAGTGCCGTCGTCACTGCCTCGGCAACCGTTGCGGTGATCGCAGACCGTGTCGCTTTCAGATTCTGACCTTTGCCCTCATGTCGATGATTTTCGGTGCATATTGCGGCATTGGTGTGGCGCCGCTGGAAAAAACATTTTGTAGAATCCCGGCCATGTGCGAATCTTCAACATCTGCATGGCCGTGCTGTTAATGGGTTTGCTACTGCCGGTGTTGAGTGCCATGTCCAGGTTACAAGATAAATGAAGAACAGGCTTAAAGGAGGCTTAATGAAACGATTGTTGCTGGCAACATTGGCTTCGCTTTTAATTCGACCGGTGATGGCCCAACTCTCGGCGACTGAACAAGAGCTTGCCAACTACATCGATGCCCACCATGAAGAAGCCATCGAGTTGCTCATCGAAGTGGTTAACATTAATAGTGGCACCCAAAACTTTGCCGGCGTCGAGCGTGTCGGACGCATCTTTCAGACTCGTCTCGATGCCTTGGGCATGGAGACCGAATGGATAGATGGTTCCTCCTGGAATCGATCTGGCCATCTGGTGGCCAGAAATTACGACACATCCAATGCCGGTCCTAAT
>JADFOC010000459.1 GCA_022563075.1 Pseudomonadota bacterium | reverse complement strand
TGAACTATCCTATCGGTGTGGTACTCGTGGCTCTGGTGGTGACTGGTATTCTTTTAGTGAAGGTGGTACCACAATTTGCTGAAACTTTTTCCAGTTTCGGCGCGGAACTTCCCGCCTTTACCTTACTCGTACTGAATATGTCGGATCTTGCCATCGCCCACTGGTGGAAAGCAATTATTGGGATTGTTGCGTTCGTCTATATATTTAAGGAAGCGAAATTCAGATCCAAAAAAGTGGCCAATGCGGTGGACAAATTGGCTTTAAAATTGCCTATTGTTGGACCGATTCTTAACGCCTCCTGTTATGCACGATTCACCAGAACACTGTCCACGACTTTCTCAGCCGGCGTGCCATTGGTTGAAGCATTGGAGTCAGTAGCCGGGGCAACCGGCAATATCGTTTTTGCGACCGCCACCAGAAAAATCAGAGATGACGTGACTACGGGTCAACAGCTCAATTTTGCAATCAAGAACACCACATTGTTTCCAGTGATGATCGTACAAATGGTGGCCATCGGCGAAGAATCGGGTGCTCTGGATGCCATGTTAGATAAATGTGCCACCTTTTTCGAGGCGGAAGTCGATAATGCCGTCGATGGCCTTACCGCTCTGATGGAACCACTGATCATGGCAGTGCTAGGTGTTTTAGTGGGTGGATTGATGATTGCGATGTATCTGCCTATTTTCCAACTCGGCGCAGTTATGTAAGCACTAACTACTGAATGGCAATATTCGATCTTCTTTCCGCCAGCCCGGTCTTAATGGTTACAGTCTGTGTTGCGTTAGGACTGATGGTAGGCAGCTTCCTCAATGTTGTGGTTTACCGATTGCCGATTATGTTGCAGCGGGATTGGCAAGCACAATGCTGCGAATACCTGGAAATCGAAAATACAACACCCGATAGCAATGACTCATCGGCCAAGTTTAAAATCTTCAATCTACTGAAGCCAGATTCACACTGCCCTCAGTGTAATTACAAGATCAAAGCTTGGGAAAACATACCAGTCCTAAGTTATATATTTCTACGCGGCAAGTGTTCTAACTGCAAGCAGAAGATTTCTTTAAGATACCCATCGGTTGAATTTATTAACGGCGTCCTATCTGGATTGGTCGCAACCACCTATGGCGCCACGTGGCTCACGTTAGCGCTGCTAATACTCACCTGGTCATTAGTGGCACTGGCCCTTATTGATTTCGATCATCAACTACTCCCGGATAATATTACTCTGCCTCTACTGTGGTTAGGGCTACTGGCAAATGCCAAGGACCTGGGCTTCGGTGTATCGGTACGAGACGCTGTCATCGGAGCGATCGCAGGTTACTTGGTGCTATGGGGATTTTTCTGGGTTTTTAAGTTAGCCACCGGTAAGGACGGTATGGGTTATGGTGATTTCAAGCTGCTTGCCGCCCTAGGAGCCTGGATGGGATGGCAAAGTCTATTACCGATCGTTATTCTGTCTTCTTTAGTGGGAGCCGTTCTTGGGCTAGGCATGATCCTATTTATGGGAAGGGACAAATCCATTCCAATGTCATTCGGACCCTATCTCGCTGGGGCAGGATTCATCATGTTGATATGGGGATCCCAACTTACTTCGTTTTACATGAATTCATTCCTTAGATAATTATCGGAAAAGTACTGTGCTGGTAGTTGGACTTACAGGCGGAATTGGTAGCGGAAAATCCACCGTTGCCGGGTTTTTTGAGGATTTTGGGGTGGAGGTGGTAGATGCCGACATGTTAGCCAGAGAAGTAGTTGCGGCTGGCACTGCAGCGCTGACCAGGATCACTGAACATTTTGGCCAAGATATTCTGAATACAGATGGGGAGCTCGCCCGTAACAAGCTTCGAGATATAATTTTCGCGGAACCGGCCCAGAAAGATTGGCTGGAGAATCTTCTATTCCCTTTGATCGCCGACTTGATGAATACCAAGATAGCCAATTTCACATCGGAATACTGTATGCTGGTATCACCGCTGCTGTTAGAAACTGACCAACATAAACTAGTCGATCGCGTCCTAGTCGTTGATGTCAGTGAGCAAACGCAATTAGAACGAACCTTGCGGCGTGACCAGAGCAGTGAATCGACTATAAAGTCAATTATTGCATCGCAAGTCAGTCGCAGAGAGCGTTTGCAAAAAGCCGACGACATTCTTGATAACGAGCAGGAAATCAGTGCACTAAAAATCCAAGCCGCCCTACTTCACAAACAATACCTGGCACTGGCTCGGGAGAACCATGCACCCAACGCGAACTAAATCGGTAAACTGTCCTAGCTGTCGGAAACAGGTGGCCTGGATTGAATCTAACCGGTATCGCCCGTTTTGCAGCAAGCGCTGCAAATTGATAGATTTTGGGGAGTGGGCCACGGAAAGACGGAGGATTCCAGGCGCCCACCTCTACCCCGCGGATGATGACGAACCAGACCAATTGCAGTAAAGCTGTGTTTGTTCTAACCCGAGTATTTCATGAATTGTTTCAGTTAAGGCAGAGGAGTCCCAGAGAGTGCCGGCATGGGCATCCAGTAGAATTTACTGCTGGGGGCATGTATTTCGTTGCGCAGGAATACT
>JADFOC010000458.1 GCA_022563075.1 Pseudomonadota bacterium | reverse complement strand
GGGTCAGACGTAGTCGGTGAAAACGTCGATCAAGATTTCACGCATAATTATTTACTCATTCGATGGAAACCTGGAGCCTGACTGCTCATGCTTATTGCCAAAGTGCCCATATCCGGGTTCCTGGCATAGGGTATACTGTGATGAATTAAATGAAAACAGATCCCCATTTTACAATGGGTGAGCTAATTTAGAACAATAAATAATCGGGGAATAGCTGCATGCGTACACTAATCACATACTCTGCCATCGTCATTACACTGTTCGCCGCATCAGGCTCAGCTGTGGCCCAAGAATCCGATCAAGCTCTCGCCGTAATAATTCCGGGCTCTGGCACCTACGGCCGCACCATCTCTACCGATTCGGCCACCACCCAGCAGTTTTTCGACCAGGGCTTAAGAATGGCCTGGAGCTTCTATTTTCCGGAATCTATCGCCTCCTATCAGGAAGCGGCGCGCCATGACCCGGACAGCCCCATGCCCTATTTCGGCATCGCACATGCCGCCGGGCCAAATCCCAATAGCCGCTATGCTGGTATGCCCGATGATCCACAGGGAGCGGGCCTCGAAGCAATCCATACCGCCTTGTCGTTGATCGATAATGCCACCGAGATCGAACGGGACATGATTAATGCACTCTATGTTCTGTATAACCAGGACGCCATCCCCGATAGCCGAGAACGGGATTCTGCCTTTGTTGATACTCTGCGTAAACTGCACGCTAAGTACCCAGGTGATCCAGATATTGGCACCATGTTTGCTGCGGCTTATATGAACACCACACGTTGGGATTACTGGCAGGGAGATGGTTCCCCCAGGCCTGGGACAGCCGAGGCACAAGCTGCACTTGAATCCGCGATGCGTGCCGAACACGATCATCCCGGTGCCAATCACCTTTATATTCACTTAATGGAAGCTTCCATGCAGCCGGAACTGGCGATGCCTGCGGCGCAAAAACTGGAAAGTATCGTTCCCATCGCTGGCCACATGGTCCACATGCCCGGGCATATCTATTTGCGTGTGGGCGAGTATGAGAAAGCCATTTATATCAACGAACGCTCGCAGCTGGTTGATCGACAGTTTGCCAAGATCTGGGGCGATACCAATTTCCCCAACATTGGTACTTATCCACTGTCGCATAAGATCCACATCCCCCACGCCTTGGACTTCGTGCGCTATGCCAATATCTTGCAGGGCAACTACGAGCAATCGTTGGCAGCGGCTGAACTCAATGCCGCCGATATTGCCGACGGTCAAGATGGCATAGTCAGCAACCAGAAGCGCGTGGTCCATGTCTGGATAGTGGATAAGATCTTCGGCAAGTGGGACAAGCTGTTGCAGATGGAACAGCCTCACACCGGTAGCCCTTATCTGGATGGCATGTGGAGTTATGTCCTTGGTAGTGCCTATGTGGCCTCCGATCAAGTCCCCCGCGCCGAAGATGAACTGGAGAACATTCGTCGCCAGGCCGAGGATGAAACCGTGGATTCGAGCGGCGTCCGTCCCACGCCTGCTTCCCACATTCTGAATCTGGCTGGCTTCGCACTGGAAGGTGAGATCAAGCAAGCCTCGGGTGATCTCGACGGTGCTATCGAAGCCTATAACCAGGCGGTGCAATTGCAAGACAATAACAACTACACCGAACCACCGGACTGGTCCCAGTCCATGCGTCTTTATCTGGGCGCAGTGCTGCTTGAGGCCAACCGTGTGGAAGATGCCGAAACGGTTTTTCGCCAGGATCTGGAGTGGAACCAGCAGAGCGGCTGGGCTACTTATGGGCTATACCAGGCATTGCTGGCACAGGGTAAAACCGAAGAAGCGACCATTGTCGAAAGGCGGTTTCAATCCTTCTGGCGGAATGCCGATGTGGTGCTGGAACGATCACGGCTGTAACACCCGCGTATTAAATATTGCGCTCTGGCGCTGTTATAGATCATCGCGCGACAGTAACAAACCTCGAGTTGTTAATTGATAAGAATTGGAGGAAAACACATGCAACAAACAAATAAGAATATCATGGCCACACTTTGTGCATTCCTGATCGCCCTGAATTTCCATGGCGTGAGCGCCCAGTCTTCAATCGAACCCGTTAACGACCTTCCGAATCCCTATCAATCTATCGATGGTTGGGCGAAGATGCCCGCGGGTCGGGATTGGGGTGCCACCAGCGCTATCGACATCGATCCCGATGGAAAATCTATCTGGGTGGCGGAGCGTTGCGGTTCTGATTCACTGAATCAAAATTATCCGATCAGAAGCTGCGCCGAATCTGAATTACCGGTGGTACTCAAATTCAATTCTGACGGCATCATGGTAAAAAGTTTCGGCGGTGGAATATTTGCGGTTCCCCATGGGTTTCATGTCGATCGTGATGGCAATGTTTGGGTGACGGACGCCCCATTTACTTTAGCAGCAGGCGTCGAAGCTAAAGGTCATCAAGTGGTTAAGTTCAGCCCTGACGGCACCGACGACGGGTCGTGACCGGCGATGCCTCGCCGCGGACTGACGCTCCTGGAGCTGCTGATTGCGATCGGCCTGGTGGTCGCCCTCGGCGCGTTGGTGTTCCCCACCA
>JADFOC010000457.1 GCA_022563075.1 Pseudomonadota bacterium | reverse complement strand
ACCCTGGTCTGCGCTCGATGACATCGATACCGTGGCTGTGGTGTTAACCGAAGAAAACGCCTGCGATGTTATGCTTGCCAGTGGTTCTATTCCGTTTGTGTTGGACGGTGTGCGCGATATTGCCGGTGCCAGACCGGGAATTTATTGGGACGGTGGTATTACCGACTACCATTTCGATTTTCCCTTCCACGGCGGACCAGAGTTGGTGCTCTATCCGCATTTCTCAACGGCGGTGATACCCGGGTGGTTCGATAAACACCTTCCCTGGCGTAAGGTGAATCCCTCACACTTTCACAATGTTGTATTGATTACTCCTAGCAGAGAATTTGTTTCCAGCCTGCCTTATGCAAAAATACCAGATCGCAATGATTTCAACCGTTTCGATTATGATATTCGGGTCGCCTATTGGCAGGAAGTTTTAGACAAAAGTAAATTATTGGCGGACGAGTTTTCGACTCTGGTGAAGACAGGTAAAGGAATCGAGCGTATTGAGAAATTCGAGAATCGACCCAAATAATTTCGATAGGATATTTTCATGATTAGAAGCGCAAATATTGCAGACGGTTCGGCGATCGCCGAAATTTACAACTGGTACATCGGAAATAGCCACAACACGTTTGAAGAGACGACGCTATCATCACAGCAGATGGCACAGCGCATCGCAGATGCTGACCAACTAAGCCCCTGGTATGTTTTGGAGGAGGACCAACAGCTTATCGGTTTCACCTATGCGACTCGATGGAAATCGAGAGCGGCTTACCGAAACTCTAGAGAGAGTACTATCTATCTGCGTCAAGCTTGTTCTGGGCAGGGCTGGGGCAGGATACTCTATCAACATCTGATTGATGAAATTAAAAAGACGCCGATACATGTATTAATCGCTGGCATTGCACTACCCAATGAAGCCAGTGTTGCCTTGCATGAAAAGTTGGGATTTGAGAATATTGGTTGTTTTCAAGAAGTGGGGTTAAAATTTAACAAATATATTGATGTTGGTTATTGGCAACTAACGCTATGACGACTAGCAAACGATCGATACAACGAATTCAACGCAGTTTATGTTTGGTTATTTTCCTGTCACTTAATGCCTGTGTTGGCATGGTAGTAGGAGCGGCAGTAGACACGACTATTGAAGTGGTTAAAGTGCCTTTCAAAATAGTAGGCGCCGTCGTCGATCTGGCAATTCCCGATGATGATGACGACGATAATTAAGGGAGCAGGACCGAGATGCCACCCGGGGAGGATGTCGGCATGACTTTTAGACCGGAAGATTACGATATACCGTCAAACTACCAACATTGGGTAGGCGATACTGCGGAAGACCATATCGGGCCATTCTTCTTTTACATGGAAGGTAAGCATCCCCGTACCGCATTTCGAGTGCAGCAGCATAATTGCAATGCCCACAATTCGGTGCACGGCGGCGTTTTGATGGCATTCGCCGATTACACGCTGTGCCTGGGTGCGAACGGTGGTAGCAACGAAAGCTCGGCGACTGTCAGTTGCAATAATGAATTTACCGCACCCGCTTACAAGGGCGATCTGATTCATGGCAGAGGTGAGGTCATCAAGCGCGGTGGTTCGATGGTATTCGTTCGCTGTGAAATGTATGTTGCCGACACGGTCATCATGATTAGTAGTGCCGTAATAAAGCGCATACGCACTAATAAGTGAGGTGGTTAAGCGAATGAGTGAGCTCTGCTGCCAACTAGCGGATCGGTCAGCGTGCCATCCAGATCAAATACCCCTGGGTTAAAACCCATGGCTAATCTTGCAGTGAGTAGACCTTCTCGGCGGTGCCATAGAACAGCGCATGTTTTTCCGCAGCGCTGAAATCCATTACCAGCTTCTTATAGGCATTCCACAGAACATGATAATTGAGTGAGAGCCGATCTACCGGGAAGTTGCTTTCAAACATGCAGCGTTGTGGCCCAAAACACTCTATCGTGTGCATATAATAGCGTCGCTGTGCCTTTAGAAATTCATCGGAGCTTGGAGGTCGGGCAGCCAGATGCCAAGGGTAGCCATTGTCGGGCATGGCCAGACCTCCCAGCTTGGCATAGACATTTTCGCAGCCGGCGATTTCGGCGATGTCTTGCTTCCATTGCTGAAATATTTCGTCTTTGCAGTGCTGGTAGATGCCAATCCCCAGGGGTGTGCCAAAATGGTCGAGTATCATTGTGCACTCGGGCACCGCGCGTGCCAGATCGAGGAAATCAAGATTCTGATGGTGATAGTGCCAGGTGTCATAGGTTAAACCTTGATTGGCAAGTATTCGCAGACCTTTTCTGAACGATTCATCGCCAAATAAGTCGGGTGGGGCAGAGCCAACGATGAACAGATCCTCCGGTCTGTTATCTCTGGCGGCCGACTGTCGAATGCCTCGTAGCAGACCGTTACTACGTTCACGATGCAGGTTCAACAATTCCAATAGCTGATCTTCGAATTTCCCAGCAAGGGTCAAGTTCGCATGGGCGACGATGCCAGCGATGTAGGCTGGATGGCTAGATCGGTCCCGACTGAGTTTGGCCAATTCGGCAATTTTCTCAGTTTCGCCCAGAGGCCACAGGTGCTCT
>JADFOC010000456.1 GCA_022563075.1 Pseudomonadota bacterium | reverse complement strand
CCAAGGCTGGCTATAGTCTCGTCATTCTCTGCTGAATATTGATCAGGATCGGTTGGATAATAATTAAACCGCAAGAAGCTGGTGTGCTTTTTCATAAAGAAGGGATTAAGTACTTCTGACGCTTCGCCCAGGGCGACGCAAATTGCACCGAGCAAATTCTGACTCAGTGCCTCACATGCTTGCAGCCATTTGACGACTATTGATTGCAGTTGCGGCAATTCAGTTGGCCACGGGACTGAATCTCCAGAATTGCTGTGAGCATCGGCTTTCAGCAAATTGTCCAGGTTGGCATCGATATCAAATATTTCTTTGCAATCCAGCTTGTTCTTGGTCAGTTCCTTATCATAGTAACCCCAGAAATTCTCTTCGGTACGGCTAACTAGCCACTTGCTGGCCTGTGGTAAGTCAAAGAAGGTGGCCATGGCTAAGAAAAATTCGCGTCGCAATTCCGTATCGATGCCGTGTCCGGTTATCTGGAAAAATCCCCAGTCTTCACAGGCAAGACCAATTTGATCGATCACTGCAGGAGTATCTAATCCAGTGCTGATGTCAATAGTCGGGATGTTCGAGGACATGGTTGGGCTTCGGTTAGACTCTGGTTGGACTAAGGCAAGAATAATGTGAAGGGATTGTAACCTTTCAGGGGGGGTGAACAAACTCAAAAAGTGACTTTAGAGTTGCCCTCTGGCAAAAATCGGGTAAGCTGGGTACCCGACTCGAACGCTTAGTCCAGGTCCTACTTCTAAACGATCGATTGAAAAAAACAAAGGGGATAACCATGGTTCTTAAATCTCTGGTGAAGACATTGCTGGTACCGGTAGCTGCATTACTGCTGGTAAATTCTGTGCAGGCTCATTGGTCGCTGGATAACGAAGCTTCACAGCTCAGTTTTGTAACAATTAAAGCCGATCACGTGGCTGAGGTTCATACTTTCGACGTGCTATCTGGCAGCATAGGTGATTCCGGCGATGTCAAGATCACCATTGAATTGGCCAGCGTCAACACCTTAATCCAGATTCGCAACGAGCGCATGCAAGCGCTGCTATTCGAAACCAATCTGTTTCCTGAAGCCACCATAACTGGGCATCTGGACATCGAAGCGCTGGCCGGGCTATCGGTGGGGAGTACCGAAACACTGCAAGTTGAATTCGAGCTCACCCTGCATGGCATGTCTAACTCGATGACTGCTGATCTGTTAGTGAGTCGTCTGGACAATGGACTTGTGGCGTCCACCTTGAAGCCAATCATTGTGACCGCCAATTCCTTCGGTCTGATTCGAGGGGTGGAACAATTAAGGGAAGTGGCTGGCCTGCCCAGCATCAGCAATGCTGTTTCGGTTAGCTTTACGGTGGTGTTTCGCCAGGGTCACTAGTGTCTAAGCGGTCCAGTTTTGGATGGTCAATTCAGTCTCCGTTTTCTGCCACGCCAAACTATTAGCGAATATTCATCGGCCTATTCCTGCAGGAATGATTAGTAATAGGGCAAATCGACAATGTTTACCGCGACGGCTAGCAATGCATCGGCCTAGCAGATGCTCTCCCACCTCTGCGCAGTAACTTCCGCCACACCGATACGTCAGGCTGGAGAACCATTGTACTGGTGTGTGCAAGGTCCTCCGATTTTGGGTGCCTGGGCTGATTTTCCGCCTAAAAATTCATTGGGGGGTCGGCAGGTATTACTTAGCCTATTAAAACCTTTAGTGGTACTCTCTGGGGTCTAAATTGTATGGCCGTCCAATTTATCCATATGATTTATCCCCTTTATTCTAACTACTTGGGAGAAGAATGATGACCATGCGAGTAATAGTGAAATGTGGTCTGGCCATTGCCGGGGGCTACTGGCTATTCGCCACGAGTGCCCTGGCACAGGACGTGACTTATACCGAGCATGTCGCGCCCATCTTGAATGCGAACTGTGCCAACTGCCATCGACCGGGTGAGGTTGCCCCGATGTCATTGCTGACTTACGAGGACGCGCGCCAATACATGGGATTAATCTCACTGGTGGTGAGCGAGCGACGGATGCCTCCCTGGCATGCTGCGCCGGGCGTACAGGACTACACCAATGATCGAAGTCTCAGTGACGCAGAGATCGATGTGATTCAGCGTTGGGTCGCGGGTGGCGCACTCAAGGGTGACGACGCCCTGCTGCCACCGACTCCCACCTTCAACGATGGCTGGCAGCTTGGTGAGCCCAACATCGTGCTCGAATTTGACGCTCCGTATCAGATTGCCGCCGATGGTGATGATGAGTATCGGTGTTTCGTACTCGACCCTCAGTTTGAGCAGGACCAGTGGGTCGACGTGATTGAGGTAATTCCCGGCAATCGAACCGTGGATCACCACATCGTCATCTATGTCGACCAAGCGGGGGGCATTGCTACTCGAAGAGATGAGGCAGAGCCAGGTGAGGGCTATACCTGTTTCGGCGGGCCTGGGTTTGCCGCCTACATGGTGCCCGGTTGGGGTCCTGGATACGTGGCGACAGAGACACCCGGGGACTCGGGTTATTTGTTACGCGCTGGCTCGAAGATTGTGGTGCAAATGCCCTATCTCAAGAACGGGACTGCGCAAGAAGGTTTA
>JADFOC010000455.1 GCA_022563075.1 Pseudomonadota bacterium | reverse complement strand
GATTGGTTTTCCTTTTAATGCAGCTATCGAGCTGAAATCAGCATCTCCACTAAAGTGTAGCCTGCATCAGCACCGACACTGCTGAAATGAATTTGGTGGCGTTGTGGTCACGACTCAGATTCTGATTTTACCGATTGCTCTCCAGCTGGCTTAGTCTCAGGTTGGATGACTTCTTGGTATTTAACTTGTTTATCGCTAATGTGAGCTTCACTAATTATGTAATCGAAAACCTGATCTTCAACCACTGTGGATTCGATAGTAGCAAGTTGTTCCTGGTTCCCGTAGTACCAGTTAATGACCTCGTCCGGAGATTCATAGGTCGACGCAAGCTCCTCAACTGATTCACGCACCTTGGCTGGATCAGCTTTAAATCCCTGTTGCTGAATCACCTCTCCCAGAACCAGACCCAGCACCACTCGCCGATGGGCTTGCTCCTTAAATAATTCATCCGGTAGCATGCTGGAGTCAACTTTTTGACTGCTGCCCATCTGCGACAACATCTGCTTTCTGAGCAGCTGGATTTCAGCCACCATCAGCGCTTCTGGCACGCTTACATCGACAATTTTGGTCAAAGTATCCATTATCTGATTTTTTAGTTTATTGCGACTGGCGGTTTTCATTTCACGTTGCATGTTATTGGTCACTTCTTCACGAAACGCCGCTTCACCCCCCTCTTCAATCCCGAAGCTGCTGTAAAATGTTTCATCGATTTCAGGTAATGCTTGTTCCTGCACTGAATTCAGGCTTATGTTGAATTCAACTTCTTTACCAGCCAACTCGGAATTGTGATATTCCTCGGGAAACTGCAGGGCAACAGTAAACTTATCACCCCCACTATTTCCTTCGATGGCCGCTTCAAACCCCGGTAGCATACGTTCGGATCCCAGCACTAAATTGGTGTCGCTGCCCTTGCCTCCCTCGAATTCTTCGCCATTCAGGCGTCCAACATAGTCGATATTCACCATGTCTTTGGCGGCCGCGGCGCGCTCTACACGTTCCCAAGTCTGACGTTGCTGCCGCAGCGTCTGTATCATTTCATCGATATCAGCATCACTCAACTCGGCCACCAGCCGCTGCGCTTCAATCTTGGAAAAGTCGGGCAAAGAAATTTCCGGATAGACTTCAAAGATGGCGGTGAACTCAAGATCTTCGCCTTCCTTGAGGTTAGTCGCTTCGATGTGAGGCTGACCTGCTGGCTTCAGGCTTTCTTGACTGATGGCCTGGTAATAAGTCTGGCTCATCAATTCGCCGACTACCTCCTGCCGTACCCCCTTACCGTATTTACTCTTGATTAGCTTAAGCGGTATCTTGCCTTTTCTGAACCCATCCATCTGCACCGTTCTAGCGGCGTCTTGCAGGCGCGCATTGACGGCTGAATCCACCTGTTCGTGGGGCACAGCAATCGTCATTTTTCGTTCCAATCCTTTGGTAGTTTCTATCGAAACTTGCATGGTTAAACCTCTTCATTCCTGGGCTAAAAAATCCAGGAATATGTAAAACGGAATATTGCTGTGATTAGCTCAAGAGCAACGATTCACGGCAGACGGGTTCCTGACAAGGCGGGTTCACCGATTGTCAAAAATTTCAACAAGTTAACGATTTTTCTGGTTGGCCGCAAAGTGCGCGATTTTCCCATATCGATACACCATATTCAATCATTGAATGACTCCGTGTTTAAAAGCCTCCGGGCAAGCTTGCTGCAAAAAAAAACGAAGGCGATACGGGACTTGCTCAGCAAATTGTGATAACAACAAATCAATTGAATTTGGAAATGCAAAATGATCCTGAAATCTGAAATAGCAGGCGTCATTCTTGCCGGTGGCAAAGCATCGCGCATGGGATATCTAGACAAGGCCTTGCTGAAACTTCATGATCGACCCTTGATTGAATATGTTCTAGCAACAGCACGCAAGCAGGTGGGTGAACTGACCATAAGTGTGAACCGGAATCCACACAAGTATCGATATTTAGGTTTACCGCTGATTGCAGATTGCCACAATCAATATGCCGGACCCTTAGTTGGCATCTATAGCGCCATGCAATGGGTCGCAAAAACGCGAAAGCAGACCAGGATGAAATACCTGGCCTGCTTTGCCGCTGACGTACCGTGGTTTCCCTCTGACCTGGTTGCAGAGCTGGCCAGCCAGCTGCTTATATCAGGCAGCGAAGTTGCCTGGTGTACTTGTGCTAAACAAGTGCAACCGCTGTTTTCACTTTGGTCACTCGATACCCGGCCGGTTATCGAATCGGCCATCGCCAGCGGTATTTATGGACCGAAACTAGTCATGCCTCAACTAAAAAACGTCTTGGTAGAAATTCAAGCGCATGAACCTGGCTATTTCTTCAATATAAACTCACTCGCCGCACTCGAGGTCGCGAAAAAAATGCGGAAAAATACATGATTTCCTTACTACCTGGTTAAATTTTAACCAAAACAAAAAAAATTACTGTCTTAACAACCCTCTCTATCTCTTTGTTTCAATTCAAAAAACAGGCCTGCACGTATTTTCAAAATGAGCCGTAATCCATTGTATTTAATAAGCTTATCAAACAATCGCATTTCTCAATGTGATCAGAGTTGAAA
>JADFOC010000454.1 GCA_022563075.1 Pseudomonadota bacterium | reverse complement strand
CGAGGGCTTTGGAGACATTGATTTGGCCGGAGGCGTTGGTGTGGGCATCTTGGATTAAGATGAGTGTTTTTTTGGAGTGGGGTGCCTTGTAAGTTTCTTCAATGGTGGCGACGGAGGGCGGGAAACTGAAATTGGCTTTTAAGGTTTGAGATGCGCCAAAAAGAGGCAGAGGTCCCGCCGGTGCAGCAAAGGCAATTTGCTGCAGAAAGAAGGCCTGTAATAGGAATAGAGTGATAGTTTTAAGTTGTAGTGAATACATGAGTTATGTCCTAAGTAATGTGAGTCAGGATGTTCAACTTGGGGGTATATATTACTATTCATATAAGGATGCCCGACAAGCCCCCTGAATTCAAGGTAACTAATTGATATGTATATAGATAGTGTATTAATTTATTTTCACTTTTAATGCCTTGATTTATTGGATTGCCATGCCTGAAAATCGCGTACTCATAATTGATGATGATGCTAGAATTTGTCGTATTATCAAACGTGTGGCCGGTGATTTAGGAATCGAGTGTTTGGCGATCGATAATCCGGAATTATTCGAAGCGACTAATCACGATTTTAAACCAAATGTTATATTTATGGATCTGCAGATGCCGAAGGTCGATGGAGTGGAGCTTCTGCGCAAGCTGGCTGAACAACATTCCAGCACAGCCATAATCCTGGTTAGCGGCATGGATAGAAGCGTGATTGAGACTACCGAAGAACTCGGCAAATCATTTGGCTTGAACATGGCAGGTATCCTGAAAAAGCCCGTTGATGTAGACGAAATAAGTTCAATGCTGCTCATGCAGTTTGAAGCAGTCCCTTCGCCACGTGAGCGCAAGGACACTCAAATCACTAAGGAAGAGCTGGCACAAGCGATCGAGCGCAAAGAATTGCTCGTCCATTATCAACCACAAGTGAATCTTAAATCGGGAAAGGTAGTAGGCTTTGAAGCTCTAGTACGTTGGCAGCACCCTGATCATGGCCTGCTGTTTCCCGATGTTTTTATACCTTTGGCTGAACAGCATGAAGATCTCATCGGGCCTCTGACATTTTCGGTATTAGATAGAATTTTTGAAGATGAAATGTTGCAGGGTGAATTAACATCTGATCTTGCTGTTTCTGTAAATCTCTCGGCAACTATGTTATCGGACTTGAGTCTGCCAGATCGTGTGGCGAATCTGTTTAACGATCACAGTGTAGGTACTGAACGATTGATGTTGGAAGTAACCGAAAGCGGTGCGATGCAAGATCCATCACTAACTATGGACATACTTACCCGGCTAAGACTCAAGAATATCAAATTATCACTTGATGATTTCGGCACCGGTTTTTCATCAATGGTGCAACTTTACCGGCTACCGTTTACCGAGATTAAAGTGGATAAGTCATTCGTGATGGTAGCAATGCATAATAAAGAGGCAGCTGCCATTGCTCGGATAACGATTGAACTGGGTCATAGCCTGGGTCTTGAAGTCGTTGCTGAAGGTATTGAAGACCAGGAGACACAGCAGTGGCTAAAAGGTATTGGCTGTGATATCGGTCAAGGCTATCATATCAGCAGGCCGGTTGCTGCTGAACATTTCATTACATGGCTACAAGACTACAACAAAAAAAATAGAAGTAAAACAAGTTAATCGGGGGCAAGCCACATTTATTGATCGTGCGGAAATTCATTTCAAGGAAATATTTTAGAACAGGCCACGATTGGCATTGGCGGAAGCTACAAGAACGGTGTATGTCCACGATCCACGTGTATTTAGGCGACTCCTGCTCCTTGAATCCCGACATAGACCGAGTAAAGTGATTGGCTTGCGGTCATAAACAATCTGTTTCTGCGCAGGCCCCCGAAACAAACGTTAGCGCATCTCTCTGGCAAAC
The DNA here is from genome assembly GCA_022563075.1 of Pseudomonadota bacterium. GTDB lineage: Bacteria > Pseudomonadota > Gammaproteobacteria > Pseudomonadales > Pseudohongiellaceae > UBA9145. The sequence goes on along the minus strand of JADFOC010000454.1, from coordinate 723 downwards.
GGATGATGCCGATGGCATCGCCGTCCGGAGCTATTATCTGTACACCCGGTAGCGCGCCAGCCCAGATATTGCCATCGACATCGCAACGTATGCCATCGGCAGCCGACACAGTGCCGGGGCTGCCGGGTATCGTCAGTTGTGTAAGACGGCGGCCATTACGCAGGTTGGTTCCATCCACATCCCACACTCGAATCTCCCGACCGCTGCCGGTGTCCGCCACGTAGAGGCGAGCGTAGTCCGGCGAGAAGCACAATCCGTTGGGGGCGCCGATGTCATCGGTCATCTTCATGATTTGACCGGTCGTTCCATCTACACGATAGACTGATAAAGGCAGTTCGGCATCGGCTCGGTTACCCTCATAGTTTCCCCTGATGCCATAAGGTGGATCCGTGAACCAGATGCTCTTGTCCGCATGCACCACAACATCGTTAGGTGAATTTAGCGGCTTGCCGTCGTAAGTGTCGGCAATTACAGTCACCGCACCGGAGTATTCATAGCGCACCACCCGGCGACCGCTGTGCTCGCAGGAGAGCTGGCGGCCTTCATGGTCAAAGGTATTGCCATTACTGTGCCCCGAGGGATTGCGGAATTCTGTTACGCGCCCATCGTCTTCGATCCAGCGCAGCTGGCGATTGTTAGGGATATCGCTCCACACCAGATAGCGCCCGACTCCATTCCATGCCGGTCCCTCAGCCCAGAGGGTTCCCACATAGTGGCGCTGAA
>JADFOC010000052.1 GCA_022563075.1 Pseudomonadota bacterium | reverse complement strand
TTCGAATCGATTGCCGTTGGTATAGAAAAAAGTGCCCTGGCCGTGCATTGCATCGTCTTGCCATTGGCCCTCATAGCGGTCACCATTTGCCCAATACTTGGTGCCTTGGCCATGTTGTCTGCCATTGCGCCATTGACCGGTGTAGCGATTTTCGTTGACCCAGAAATACGTGCCTGCACCATTGCGTTGGTTATTGCTGAACTGGCCTTCGTAGCGATTACCACCTGCCCAAAAGAATACACCAGGACCATTTTGTCGACCGGAACGCCACTGGCCCTGGTAACGATCACCGTTAGCAAAGTAATAGCTACCCTGACCATCGAAGGCATCGGTACGCCATTGCCCCTCATAACGATCGCCATTTAAAAAATAAAAATTTCCGCGACCACTCTTAGAGTCATTCAGAAACTGACCGACGTAACGTTCGCCATTGGCCCGAAACAAAGTCCCTTGCCCGTTCTGGCGGCCATTACGAAATTGGCCTTCGTACCTGTCCCCGTTGGTAAAAAAATAGCTACCCTGACCATTCTTCTGGTCGTTGCTGAATTGACCCTGATAACGATCACCGTTGCTGAGCAGAAGCGTCCCCTGACCTTCGAAAAAGTTATTGTTGCACTCCCCTTCGTAGCGATCACCGTCAACCCAGCGATAGATGCCACTGCCGCTGGCGCAATTGCCCCGCAACCAACCCCCATCGGCTGTCAGCGCGGCTGTGGAAATTAGCAGTAGAGCAAGAGTAATTGGCAGTTTCATCGATTAAATAGTGTGGATTTCAGCAATGGCTAAAGAAAATTAAAATCAATCAACAGGGCTATCATAACTTTAAATAATTTCCAGTCTAGCGACTCTGTCGCGTTTTATTGCAGGTTTGACTGAACTCAGGCTTGATCAGCGGGGAGCTAGTTGCCAGTAAAGCTGTCGGTATACAACACGCGCTTCTTGATTTTCCAACCACTTGGGGTTTTCTCCCAGGTGTTTCGATAGATACCTGAACTGCGAATAAAGGCGGCGCTGTCTGCGGCGGTTTGATGAGTAATTAGCGCCATATTTTCGGTGACGGCAGAATCCTCGGTAAGTTCCAAAAAAACCAGCGCCGATATGTGGTGACGAGTCTGGCGATCCGCCAGACGTCCCGCATGAGATTGTTGTGCATAGTGCTGAATCGCTTGCCGGCCTTGAATGCGCGAATCTTGCACCAGCGCTTCACCGAGCCAGCGTTCCATCACCGCATCTTCGGTAAACAGCTGCGCAAACCCCGCTGCATCTTTGGAGTCCCAGCGATAGGAATATTGAGCAAGCACTTCAGCGATCGCAAGTTTGTTGCTGAGTGTGGAGAGCTCATCTGCCAACAGGGTTTGCGAGAACCACCACAGTGCAAGAACGGACAGCAACTTGCCGCTGGATAGCGACATCAGGCTAGGCGCAGACATAGTTTGGTACTCCTCAGCAGGTCGGCAGAAGATTCTAGACTAGCAGAAAGCTTTCGCGTCTTTAACTGACCATCTGCTTACGCCGAGGGCGTCGCCATAGCCCACTCGGTTCCGGCGACACCGGTTGCCGGAGCAAATACTGCCGGCTGTCCTGGTCGCGGTGCCACGCCGAATCAAATATTGTCAGCGGCGTGAACAATCACAGGATCATCTATTTTTGGCCTGAAACCAAAGAGTTATGAAATAATCCAGGACCAGGCCAGGGAAAGAATTGCTTGCTGTGGCAACCAAGTCCAGGCGCTGAAATAAAGACTTGCAATTAATAATAGACTGGTCTATTATTCACAACCATGGCTAGAACCCGAGACGAACATAAGTACCAGCAGTGCCGAGAATCGCTGTTAGCGGTAGGGCAGGAACTGTTCATCAGCAGTAGCTTTAACTGCGTCGGTCTGAACGACATATTGAAGAAGTCAGGGATCCCTAAGGGCTCCTTCTATCACTACTTCGAGAGCAAGGAAGATTTTGCGTTGCAGGTGGTCGAGTCATATCACCGGCAAAACAGCGAAGCACTGGCCGCATTGTTGGCGGATGATTCCATGACTCCTTACGTTCAGTTGAAAACGTTCTACCAGGACACGATCAAGCATTTCGATGAGATTGGTTATTGTCAGGGTTGTTTGATGGCGAATCTCTCGCAGGAAATTGCCGATGTGAATGAGAACCTGCGTTGTAAAATCAGTGAACTGTCACGGCAGGTGGTTGATCAGGTAGCGACTTGTTTGGAGAGAATGGAAGACAACGAATTGAACTTGGGTCATTTACTGCCCCAGGAGGCGGCCCAGGTGCTGATGAATTCCTGGCAGGGCGCCATCATGAAAATGAAGTTAGATAAGACGCGGGAAGCGTTGGACGTATTTATGAAGTTTTTCTTTAACCACTAGAAAATTTTTTTGATTATTTAATAGTAGACTGGTCTATTTTTAAAAATCACGACACAGAAGTTTAATCGATAGCTTGGTAACCCACGGGAAAAGACCGGCGATCTAAATCGGAGCAAGATCATGAGCAGTATCAAATCAATTACCCATGTGCCGCGTTTCAAGCCGCTCCTTGATTTGCCAGGGCGCAGCATGCCATTTCCCCTCGGTATTGCCTTGGCAATTTTTTTATTGCTGGCCACGGTTAGCTCACCTTCGCAAGGGGCAATCGACAACGATCCATTGCAACCATTGAACCGTGCCACCCACCAGTTCAACCGGACGCTGGACCGGTTTGTGGTAAAACCATTGGCCACAAGCTACAAGAAACTGACACCGGCAATAGTGAGAACCGGTGTGCGCAACTTTTTTAGTAACCTCGACGATGTGCGGGTGACTGTTAATGACCTACTTCAATTCAAATTCGATCAGGCTGCGGCTGATTTCAGCCGCTTCGCGGTGAATAGTACCTTCGGACTTGGTGGACTGGTTGATGTTGCTGGACCGGTCTTGAGTCTGGATAAGAACCGCCAGGACTTCGGTAAGACGCTGGCACATTGGGGCGTCGGTGCCGGTCCTTACGTGGTGCTGCCTTTACTGGGTCCGAGTACCGTGCGCGATGCGTTTGGACTCGGTTTTGATTCGCTGGTGGATCCAATTCAATCCCTGGATAATGTAGAATCACGAAACAGTTTGCTGGCGGCTAAGATGGTGAATTTTCGAGCGGGCATCTTGAATTTTGATGATTGGATAATCGGTGACGAATACCTCTTTATCCGCGGTATCTACCTGCAACACCGCGAATACTCGATCAATGGTGGCTACATGACAGTCGCCTTCGAAGAGTTTTAACCGGGAAGAATCGGGCCTAAGACAAGCATGCTGAACATGGATTTCACTAAGAGGGTGGTGATAGATAGTGGCGACCTGGCCTGGGTCTCCAGTCCCAAACCGGGAGTATGGCGCAAGCCCTTAGCCAGAGAAGACGCCGAGCGAGGTCATGCCACCAGCATCGTTCGTTATGACCCTGGTGCAAAATTTTCGGAGCACGCTCACCCCCTGGGGGAGGAGATTCTGGTGCTGGAAGGCATTTTCTCCGATGCAACCGGCGATTACGCGGCAGGAACCTATTTCAGAAATCCGGAAGGTTTTCGCCATGCGCCATTCAGCACCGAAGGCTGTGTGATTCTGGTGAAACTGCATCAGTTCCAGAGCGATGACGCGGAGCGGGTCTGTATCGATTCCAATTCGGCTGCATGGCAGCCGGGGCAGGGTAATCTTCGCGTGTTGCCGCTGCATACGCATGGCGCGGAATCCGTTACCCTGGTGCACTGGCCTGCAGGCGAGGCGTTTCAGCGGCACGCACACCCTGGAGGTGAGGAGATTTACGTGCTCAGGGGTGAATTATTTGACGAGCATGGGCGTTATCCCGCCGGTACCTGGATTCGAAGTCCCCACATGAGTCAGCACCAGCCCTATGTAAAAGAAGAGACGCTGCTATGGGTCAAGGTCGGACATCTGCCGGTGACTTGAGCACCCACTGCAGCATCGATCTATCCCCTCGCCGCAACCATTTGGACTGATTGATAATCCCTGTTATTCTGCCTCCAAAATGAAAATCTTGAGGAGAAACTTATGTTATCCCGTTCCCTTACCAGCGTATTAATTGCCTTCAGTGTCCTGTTCATCAATGCATCGGCTGCAGCACAGAGCGACGATGAAATCGAGCAAGCTATCGTCGGCGCCATGGCTGCACTGGATGAATTCATGTTGTCCTTCAACGCCAGAGACCCTCAGGCCTGGGCGGCATCGCTTAACTATCCGCATGTACGATTCGCCAGCGGTGGGGTAACCGTGTGGCAGAGCGCCGAGGAATTTGCTCAAACCAGAGCCTTTGAATCTTTGTCGCGGCTCGGCTGGGATCATTCTCATTGGTTAAGCCGTGATGTGACACTGGCATCGCCTGACAAGGTACATGTAGCTACCGTGTTCCAACGCTTCAACAGCGATAACCAACCCATTGCCACCTATCAGTCTCTCTACATTGTCACCAATGTTGATGGACATTGGGGAACACAGGCAAGATCCAGTTTAGCGCCATAGCTTGATTGTAATGGTGTATTGGTCGATGCTGACGGCGGTGAAAAATTAAAGTAGTGGTGACCTGAGTGTCTTGCAAAATAAATAAACAAGGGCATCACTGCATTGTTCAGAGGTGCCCTAAATAACATTCAAAGGAGTCAGCCATGAAGCTGCCCCAACGCACAAAAGTTATGCTCACTGTTTTTTCAACAATAGCGACTATGTTGTTGTTGCCAAACATAGCGAATTCTCAAAATACTGATCCTGGTTTGCCGACAGTTTCACCTGAGTTGGTGGGGATGTCCAGCGAACGCCTCGCTCGAATTCGACCAGCCATGCAGAAGTATATCGATCAAAAATTAGTGCCAGGTGTCATTACTTTGGTGGCTCGAAAAGGCAAGGTGGTGCATTTTGAGATCCAGGGTTACATGGATGTGGATAGCCAGACGCCGATGCGTGCAGACGCGATGTTTCGCATCGCTTCCATGACCAAGCCAATCACCTCCGTCGCGCTGATGATGCTATGGGAAGAAGGGGCTTTTCAATTAAGGGACCCGGTAAGTAAATTCATTCCCGAATTTGAAAACCAAGTAGTCTCTACCACCAGTGATTCCAGTGGCAACACCGGCGAACTGATTCCGGTTAATCGGCCTGCAACTATCAGAGACATGCTCACCCATACAGCCGGTCTTGCCAATAGTTATCGTGGCAATACCTCCTACTATGCCTCACAGATACAAGTCTTCGCGGAAGACACCCTGGAATCCTATATCGGTAGATTGGCAGGATTGCCGCTGAACTATCAGCCAGGTGAGGAATGGCAGTACTCCGCCGCCACCACCGTAGTTGGGCGCCTGGTGGAAGTGATATCAGGCCAGACCCTGGCTGATTTCATGCAGGAGCGGATCTTCGAGCCACTGGCCATGACCGACACACACTTTTTCATGGATGACGACAAGGGCGGTCGCCTGATGTCGCAGTACACGCCAGGACCAAATAACAATGAAATCGTGCTGCAGGATCCTGGTTCCAATGCCAGTCGCTGGATTACTAGCGAGAACAAGCGCGTGTTCCGCGGCGCCGGTGGTCTGGTGTCGACCACGCGAGATTATCTGAGATTTCAACAAGCCATGTTAAACGGTGGCGAGCTCGACGGTGCACGTCTGCTTTCACCCAATACTCTTAGTCTGATGATGGAGAATCACACCGGCGATCTGCCACTTTGGCTGCCAGGACCCGGTAAGGGGTTCGGGCTCGGTTGGGCGGTCATCGAAGACCGGGGCGAAGCGGCGACTCCACTGACGGTTGGATCTGCGTACTGGGGTGGGGCGTACTGCACCCTGGCCTGGATCGATCGGGAGCAGGAACTGATTGGCATCCTGATGACCCAGGTGCGCCCCTATAACCACATGAACATCCGCCAGGATTTTCAGGTGCTGGCACATCAGGCGATCATAGATTAGTGGACCTGTCCAGAGATCTGGAGACGTGGAAGTAGCTGAGAACTACTTCTGTTGGCGGTGCTCGATTCCCAATCGGCGCATTCTCTTTGCTGGAACACTGGCTATGTGGTGGCAGCTTACGGCGATGGCGTCGAAGCCCTTGAAATTTTTCAGCGAGAACCGGACAGATTCGACCTGCGCATTTCCAATCAAACCATGCCGGTTATAACCGGAACCCGGTTGCTGGAATCGATGCGAAGAGTTCGTGCCGATTTGCCGGTAGTGGTGGGTATTGGATACCGTGACATGTTAGACCAGGACAACGCGAACCAAGCCGCTTATAGCTCAGTCAGGCGAAAACCGTTTACCCTAGTAGAGCTGTCCCATACTATCGTTGGGGCATTGTCCGCCCGCAACTAATCGCTAAACCAGAATTCAATTTCTGCGGTGTCAATGCTGAACTCGGCGCTGTGTTCGGTTGCCGCGGGAACATGATACCAACTACCGGCAGTGATCAACTGGGTTGCGCCATTCATCGTCAGTAACAACTCTCCCTTGGTGATAACACCGACATTGTCGGTGGCGTGTTGATGCGGAGCAATCACGGTGCCTGCGGGATAGGTCGCGAATAACACTTCACAGTTTTTAGCTTCCAGTTTATAGGCTTCGAAACGGCCTCCAAATGCGGGCAGATTGCGAATTAATTCAGGATAATATTCAGGTAACGCCATGGGGTGCCTCATCATGCAAATCTGGAATGGATGTTTAAACAACGAGTTGGATGTTTGAATAGTGGGGAGAGACTCCGGATTTGACCATTCGACTTGATTTTATGCCTAAAACAGGGAAAAGTGCAGCCGACAAATTCAACCAGTTGCGAAATAAAGTGATTGCCCTGCGCGGACGCCAGCATGCCATTTTCAATAGCCCCGGAGTGAATCTTGCAATATTTTATGGATGAATCATTATAAGCAGCACGAGTGATAACTAGGGGGGTGTCTGCGTGTCGAAGTTAGTCAGTCGTCGCGAATTTCTCAATTTGTTAGCGGCCACCGGTGGCACTGCTGCTGCGCTCAAGGCGGGTGCCGCTCTGGGATTATTACCCGGTGGTGCAACGGCAGCTACTCTCGATCTACTTAATCTTGGTGCCAGCAATCGAAAAGTCACCATCTTAGGCAGTGGCCTCTCTGGACTAACGGTGGCCTATGAGTTAGGCAAGTATGGCTACGATTGCACTATCTTGGAGGCCTCCCACCGCTGTGGTGGACGTATTTTTACCGTTCGTCACGGCGACCTGATCGACGAAATCGGTAATCGCCAGTACTGTGAGTTCGATGATGAGCCACATATGTATTTCAATGCCGGAGCGGCACGAATTCCCAGCATCCATCGAAACGTGTTGGCCTACTGCAAAGAACTAGGAGTGGAGCTGGAAGTTTTCATCAATGAAAACAAGACTTCCTATGTTCAGGACGACAACCTGCTCGGCGGCAAGGCTATCCGAAATATCGACTACACCACCAACATGCGTGGATTCATGGCGGAACTACTGGCCAAATCCCTGACTATCGAGGAAATGAACGCGCCGTTCACCGTGCGCGAAGCCGAAACGCTGCTGGGAATGATTCGTTCTTTCGGGGATCTTGGTGAAGACGACCTCTATCGGGGCAGCTTCCGAGCCGGCTATGCCGCGGGCGGTTTTTTGAATCACGGCGTGCAAAAGGACATGATCGCCTTTCGAGATCTACTCAAGTCCCAGGCCGGACGGGGCCTGATGAGTGCCAACGAAGGTGATACCGGCCCGATACTGTTGCAAGCAGTTGGCGGTATGGACAAGCTCATCCAGGGCTTCACCAATCATGTCGGTGACAGAGTGAAATACCGCGCCAGGGTTGCCTCGGTGCACGTTAGGGATGATGGCGTTGAGGTTGCCTATGACCAGGATGGCGTCAGACATCTAATCAAGGCAGATTACTGCTTTAACTGTATTCCTACTCATATCATGACTGGTATAGAGCACAACTTTCCCGCCGACTATGTCACGGCGATGAAATATGTGCGTCGTGGCACCGCCTATAAGGCCGCCTTCCAGGCCAAGGAAAGATTCTGGGAGCAAGAGGATATTTACGGCGGCATAACCTGGATGAACAACCCCAGTCAACAAATCTGGTATCCAAGTCATGGCATCCATAAGGCCAAAGGCATCGTGCTGGCGTCTTACGATTACGGTGATGGCAGCTACCACACCAAGATGACCCAGCGTGCCAGGATCGAAGCCCATTTAAAAGATGGTGAGAAGGTGCATCCCAATTACAGAAATTTGCTGGAAAAGCCGATTACCATTGCCTGGCATCGCATGAACCACATGCTGGGATGTTCTGCCAGGTGGACTCGTAGCCGCGGCGGCTGGACCCATGACGAAGAGCAGATGTATCACCACTTACAAAGCCCAGTGAATGGGCGGCACTATTTCATTGGTGACCAGATCAGTATGCATTCGGCCTGGCAGGAAAGTGCCGTCATGTCGGCGCAGTGGGCATTGGCCCACCTGGACCGGCGCGTTCGTGCTGAACTCGCCTAAACTCGCACTGCATTGTCGAATTTTGAGGGGCAACTGGCCCTTCCTGGAGTAGTTGTAGATGACAAGAAAGACCTGGTTTAGCCTCTGTCTGTTTTTCTTGCTCAACGGGATGTCCAGCTTCGCTGCCGAAAATGAGCGCGAACCTTACGATGACAGGTATTGCACAAGCTGTCACGGCACCGACGGCAGAGGCAATGAAGCGGTGCAGGCACCGCGGCTTGCCGGCATGGAACCCTGGTATCTACAGCGGCAGTTAGAAAACTTTCGCGCCGGAATACGCGGGGCTCACCCCCGCGACATCGAAGGTATTGCCATGCGGGCCATGGCTGTCAAGTTATCCAACCGCAGCATCGCCGACATCATTGAATGGGTGGGGAGTTGGGAGACAGGGCCGGCAGAGATCACCATCGTGGGGGATGCGTCTGTTGGTGAGATCCTCTATGGCACCTGTGCGGCCTGTCACGGCAGCAATGCCGAAGGCAATGAGGCTATTGCTGCGCCGGCGTTGGCGGGGCAGAACGATTGGTACCTGATCACCCAGTTAAGAAATTTCATGGCCGGCTATCGAGGTACTCATCCCCAGGATAGATACGGCGCTCAGATGCGCACCATGGTCAATGGCCTGGGCGATGTAACCGGCATTATCGACGTGGTGAGTTACATCAATACGCTGTCTGGCAACCAGGGAAGCTCGAGGCTCATTCAGAATTGATTGGATTGCGTACTTGGTCTTGATTACACCGGGTTATATACTCGAAACGGTGATGTGGGTGTATTCAAATTGGAAGCACTTCGGCCGGCACTCACCAATGGCTATGACTGCCCATAGGCTGGATCTAATTCGCAGGCGTGAGTCTGCATAGAGGAATAATACAATGACGGCATATACTATCGTAAACCTCATTTTATTTACGGCGCTGATCAGTTTCTTATTTCAATTAGCCAAGATAAAAATCGGGCTGTCACGACGAGTGCTAGCCGGATTGATCGCCGGCTCACTGTTTGGGTTCTATTTGCAGGCAGTGTTTGGTCGCACCGAATTAGTGACCACCGAAACGCTGGAATGGACTAATGTTATCGCCAGTTCCTATGTGAACCTGCTACGCATGATCATCATGCCGTTGATTCTCATCACCATGATTGCGGCGGTACTCAGGCTCGGGGAAATCAAGTCGCTGGGCAAAATTGCTGGCTCTATAGTCGGTATCCTGGTAGTTACTACGATGATCGCCGCCCTGGTTGGCATTATGCTGGCCAGCATGTTTGGATTGAATGCCGGTGATCTGGCCAATGGTGCCCAAGAGCTCGCACGAGCGGAAGTACTGGAGTCCCGGCTTGCCAGTCGAGCCGAATTCAGTATGCCTGAATTGTTAGTCAGTTTCGTGCCGCGTAATATATTCGTGGATCTCGCCGAGGCTAGAAACACGTCCATCATCGCTATTGTCGTATTCGGTTTAATTTTCGGTATTGCTGCGCTACTGGTGAGTGAGGAAGACTCGGTGCATGGAGCGCGTCTTCATGGGTTTATCGACACGGCGCAAGCGGTCATCATGAAGCTGGTCAGATTGGTAATAAACCTGACCCCTTATGGTGTGCTGGC
>JADFOC010000051.1 GCA_022563075.1 Pseudomonadota bacterium | reverse complement strand
CCCATCGGCATCAAACACGGCACCGTGCTGGCAATCCGGGAGACCCGGCGCTACGAGGTGACGACCTTGCGCACCGATGTCGAGACCGACGGCCGCCACGCCCGCGTCGCCTACACCGACGATTGGCAGGCCGACGCCCGGCGCCGCGACTTCACCATCAACACCCTGACCGCGACCCTGGAGGGCGACGTTTACGACCTCTTCCTGGCCATCGACGATCTCGCCCATGCCCGGGTCCGCTTCGTCGGCAACGCCGCCCAACGCATCGATGACATCATTCATGAGGTCATAGCGACTCGCTACTGACATGAACACCTGACGCACACGTTGTTGCTTCTCTGCTACAGGGACTTCTTCATAGCCGAAGTGTGTGGTTTGGTTTTTATCTGCGGAATTTGGCATATGTCGCTTTTTGGAATTTGATAGGTTGCCAATTAATTTTATGCTTTATTTTGGTGGCGCCGGCATAATGTTAATCACTTGTGTATCTGCTGGCAATTGATCGCGGCTGGCACCGGCCACGTGTAATTTAACCAGATAATTGTTCCACAAAGTATCACGATCGACACAAAGTTCATGCAGATAGGTCCAGCTGTAGATTCCCGATTCATGACCGTCATCGAAGCTTAGCTTGACGGCATAATTTCCTACCGCTTCGACGTGCACGAGTTTAACCTGGCGCTTACCGAATTGAAGGATTTCCTGTCCCTTGCCGTGTCCGCGTACTTCCGCCGATGGCGAATGAACGCGCAGAAACTCGGCGCTGAGTTGGTGGCTGGAGCCATCGGCCCAGGCCAATTCCAAGGTGGCAGATTTCCGGTGTAGTTTGATATCGGTGGGTGGCTTGGTTTCCATTTGAGGCAATAATAAGTTAGAGGATGTAACGACTCAGATCTTCATCTTTTGCAAGCTCATCCAGTTGCTTTTCAACATAGGCTCGATCTATTACCAATTCCTTATTCTCTCCGATCGCCATATCCGCCGCTGAAAAAGAAACGTCTTCCAACAGTCTTTCCATGACAGTATGCAGTCTTCTTGCACCAATATTTTCGGTGCGTTCATTTACCTGGAATGCGGTCTCTGCAATTTTGGCAATCCCGTCTTTACTGAAGCTGATGTGAAAGTTTTCGGTCCCAAGTAATGCCTGATATTGTTCGGTTAAAGAGGCATCCGGCTCCTCAAGAATTCGCTCGAAATCCTCGGCTGTTAGCGGATCCAGCTCCACACGAATGGGGAGTCGGCCTTGCAACTCCGGTATCAGATCAGATGGTTTGGACAAATGAAAAGCCCCGGAAGCAATAAAAAGGATATGGTCGGTTCTGATACTACCGTATTTGGTTGAAACCGTAGATCCTTCGATCAGTGGTAGCAGGTCACGCTGAACTCCTTCTCTGGAAATGCCTGCGCCAGCAAGATCATGGCGACTGGTAACCTTGTCGATCTCATCGATAAAAACGATGCCGGTCTGCTCCGTGGCTTCGATAGCCCGATTCTTAATATCTTCTTCGTTGATTAGCTTGGCAGCCTCTTCCTCCTTGACTATTTTTAATGCCGCCTTCACAGTCAAACGTCGCGATCGCTTTTTACCGCTGTTCATATTCGAGAACATGCTTTTCAATTGACTCGTCATGTCTTCTAATCCCGGAGGTGCCATGATCTCGATACCGGGCGCTGACTCAGTAAGCCTTATTTCGATTTCCTTATCGTCGAGTTCACCCTGACGGATTTTTTTTCTGAATACTTGCCGGGCGCTGGATTGTGTATCTGCTTCTGAATTTTCTTCACTACGTGCTTGTGGCAACAACACATCAAGAATTCTGTCTTCCGCCAGGTCTTCCGCCAAGTGTCGAACTTTTTGGATTTCAGTTTCGCGAATCATCTTTACCGCTACATCCATCAGATCGCGAATGATCGAATCGACATCACGGCCCACATAGCCCACTTCGGTAAATTTTGTGGCTTCAATTTTAATGAACGGTGCCTGGGCCAGTTTGGCGAGGCGGCGAGCAATTTCCGTTTTACCGACACCGGTAGGTCCGATCATCAAGATATTCTTGGGGGTGATTTCATTGCGCATGTTCTCATCCAGTTTCATGCGCCGCCAGCGATTGCGCAGGGCAATGGCAACAGCACGCTTAGCCGCGTCTTGGCCGATGATGTGTTTGTCTAATTCGGAGGTGATCTCTCTAGGTGTCATTGTGGACATTGTGGACATGAATAATTTACCTGTATTCGGTTGTTGCCGGTGCTACTCAATAATTAAGCAAACTCCAACTCTTCAACAGTATGGTTATGATTGGTATAGACGCAGATATCGGCGGCAATGGTTAGGCTTTTCTCGACGATTACGCGCGCATCCAGCTCGCTATTTTGTAGCAGCGCTCGTGCCGCAGACAACGCAAAGGGGCCGCCCGAGCCGATGGCCATGACTGAATCTTCTGGCTCGATCACATCACCGTTGCCGGTAATGATCAGGGAGGCTTCCTTATCCGCTACCACCAGCAGTGCCTCCAATCGACGCAGTGTTCGTTCAGAGCGCCAAAGTTTGGCCAGTTCGACGGCGGCACGAACCAGTTTTCCGTGGTGTTTTTCCAATTGTTCTTCGAAGCGCTCAAACAGCGTAAAGGCATCGGCGGTGCCACCAGCAAATCCTGCGATCACCTGATCTTTGTACAGACGTCTGACTTTATGGGCATTGCCTTTCATTATGGTGTCGCCCTGAGAGACCTGGCCATCGCCTCCCACTACCACCTTGTGGTCACGGCGCACCGAGATGATCGTTGTGCCTTTATATTGTTCCAATTGAATGCTCCTGCCTGCTCTGTCTGACTAAAGTACCACAGTACAGAAAATAGGGCTCGCGCCTCTTATCGGGTGGAGACAGAGATATTGGGGAGTTTCACCTAGAATTCAAGCTCTATTTTGCCGCCATGACTACCTTAAAATCATCGGTGGTAGCCAGTCCTGTTTCTCAGCAGATCGGTGCTATGGCTACTGCTCTATAGCAGCGCGAACCAGATTAGCGAGCAGGTAGCAGTTAATCGTTGCCGAAGCCAAGCAGCGGAATTGAGGCTGTGGGTAACGGGAGTGCCTAATACGGTATTTTATTGCCGCGATATCCCCTCGGACTCATTGTAAACTCAAGCGTAGACTGGGAATGCTATTGGAGCGAAGTAGTTGCTCGGCGGTAACGAGTTGGCCGTTGGTAGAGTACGGACCAGATTGCACAAGATAGAGAGTTCGCCCGGGTAGTTCTTCCCGTTTAACGGTCACTTCGAGTCCCAGTGATTGTTGGCGCTGCATTTCTGAATTAGCCAAGGCCAGTTGTTCAAAGGCACCACTTTGTAACATATAGCTGGTCTCCAGTGGCTGCTCCGATATTTCGGGTCTAAGTTCAACAGGAATTGCATCGACAGGCACAGAGACTTCATAAGTTTTCAGTGCGGTATAAAACTCCAGCGGGAACGCATCTGCACTGGCCGTGGCAATGGAATTGTCCGCGCCAGGTTCGCGTCCATTGTCCGCGAGGCTGCTCGGTAATGGCGCCTTCGGATTTAATGGTGGTACGTTGCCAGACAGGTAAAACAAGACACAAGCAAACACGCCGATGGCTAAGCCCACGATCATTCCGGTGAACATCAGTGACCAGGCTGGAGGTGTTTCCACGGGCTTTCTCTCCAGCAGGGGTTCCGGTCTGATTTTGGCGAAATCTTGAGTCATAAATCTATGTCCGATATCTAACGCTTTGTTTTAACAGTCAATTATTCTGTAAAATGTGCCAGGCCACCACAATTATCGGTTAATCGCAGTTAAGCTATAGTCAAATATTGTGTTGTGGTTCCGGTTAAATAAGATCCTGCGGGTCCACATCTATACCCCAGCGCAGGGCTCGAGGATGTTTTAAAGTTTCCATTCTCCCACATAACTGGCGCAATAAGTCCTGTAGCGCGCCTCGATTGCTGCTCTTCAACAATAAGTGCACCCTGAATCGACGGTTGCGTTTCTCCATTGGAGCTGGCAGTGGACCCAGGCGTTCGACTGGTAGCTCCTGTACTTCACACATCTCATCCGTGATTGTTGCTGCTCTGATTAGAAAACTGTGGGCCGACGCTAAGTCTGCTGCCTCCGCTCGAATCAGACACAGATAGCTATAAGGCGGCATCGCGGCAGTTTTTCTTTCGGCGAGTAACAAGTTGGCGAATTCTGAATAAGGAGCGTTAATCAGCCTTTGCAGGGCAGCATGGGTGCTGTGCCGTGATTGGATGATGACTTCACCGGCTCGCTCGGCTCGGCCTGCCCTGCCGGCGACCTGGATAATGGTCTGGGCCATTTGTTCCTGACCACGGAAATCGGCGCTGAAGAGACCAGCATCCGCATCTAAAATGGCCACCAGCGTGATGTTTGGAAAGTGATGACCCTTGGCAAGCATTTGCGTGCCAACCAGGATACAGGGCTCACCCCGCTCTATTTTCTGTAACATCTCAGTAAATTTAAATTTACTTCGAGTCGAGTCTCTGTCTATTCGTAGTACCTCTGTGGAAGAAAATCTCTCTCTTAAAAATCTCTCGACTTTCTGCGTACCGATTCCAATTGTAGTCAAATCCTTCGATTTACATTCGGGGCAGAATTTGCTTAATTGTCTGATTGTTCCACAATGATGGCAACGCATGCTGGGTGGATTGGCATGCACGGTAAGTTGTGCAACACAATTTTCACACTCTGAAATCCAACCACAACTCTGACAATTAAGAATAGGAGCAAACCCGCGGCGGTTGATAAAGACAAGTACTTGATTATTAGCCACGAGGTGTTGCTGTATCTTGTAGAGCAGCTGTGCCGAAAACCCCTCGACTAAAGATTCATGTGATATGTCAACGACTTCCATAGTTGGTGGGTTTGCAGTCCCAGCTCGAGTGGTAAGTTGCAAGTATTCAAATTTCTTCTGTCGTGCATTGTGCAGGCTCTCCAGACTGGGTGTGGCAGAGCCCAAGATCACGCAGATATTCTCTTCACGGGCGCGCATTACTGCCAGGTCGCGCGCGGAGTAGCGGAAGCCGTCTTGTTGTTTGAATGAATTATCATGTTCCTCATCGACAATGATTAAGCCTGGATTCGCCATCGGCGTAAAAATCGCTGAGCGGGTTCCTATAATGATGCCGGCGTTGCCATCTCGGGCTCTATCCCAGGATGAAAGTCGCTCCGTATCACTCAGCCCAGAATGAAGTGAAACCACCGAACATGCGAATCGCTTGGCAAATCGCGCAGTTATCTGCGGTGTTAAGCCAATCTCTGGTACCAGAACCAGACATTGTTTACCGATCGAAAGTTGTTCATGCATCACTCGCATGTACACTTCCGTTTTACCGGACCCGGTTACACCATCTAATAGGAAGCAGCAGAAGCCAGACAATTTATCGATGACTGCAGCGACGGCTACACATTGTTCGTCGTTCAAATCAGGTACTTTATCGGCTGTAACAACAATAGGGTTGAAGGGTTTAGATTTAGATACAGCATAAGTTTGTCGCTCGATGAAATGTTTCTTATGAAGTTGCGCGAGCAGTTGCTGACTGAAGCCTGCTGCCAGGCATCCATCGTTTGTCGCTGGTCCTTTTCCTTCTTCTGCAGCTTCGATGAATTCCAATAGTGCTTTTTGCTTGTAGGCACGACCCAGAGATTCTCTATCCGAATCTGAGATTGAAGTGGAGACCTTCCACCCAATGATGTCGGCTTTTAATGAATTCCCCGATCGTAATTTGGATGGCAACGCGGTTGCGAATACTTCGCCGATAGGGTGTTGGTAGTAGTTTGCTCCCCAGCTCAGTATTTTAAATATCGCTGGAGTAAACAATGGTTCAGAATCAAGCACAGAAATAACGGGTTTCAATTTGTTTTTACTGAGCCTGGAACCCGACAGCACTTTGGTCAAAATGCCAATCACTTGACGATTTCCAAAAGGAATTAGGACTCGAATTCCGGGCTGGATTTGCAGCGGGGCTTCACTGTAATCGACCGGTGGCAGGTAATCAAAAACGCGACGCAGGGGACAAGGTACAGCGACTTGCAAAATGCGGCCGTGGTATTTTATGTCTTTTGCGTTTGACATTGATGCCCAGTGCCTCGACAAGAGTGAACTGTGTACTCCAACTAAACCCCTGTCGAGGTACTAATGATCTCAGGTTAATTCCGGCTAGATTCGAAGCATAGTAAATTCAAACTGTTTGGCAAACAACCATGTAAAAATTGCAATTGTGGTGGGTTGCTGTGTTAGACAACTTGATGGTTTATACTCGTGTAGCTTGGGCTGTCTGACTGCAAATGCAAGTACTGGCAGCGAGAGGTAGAGTACTACAATAAAAACAGGTACCAGAGGAAGCACACGAATGACCTCAGAGTCAGTTCCAGCGGAGTTACTGGAAGTAAGAAAGAAAATCGATCACCTCGATAAGAAACTGATCAACTTATTGGCCGAACGATTTGCATTGACGCATCAGGTAGGAGTACTAAAAGCCACCAAAGAGCTTGATGCCGTCGATGCAGAGCGGGAAGCACAGAAGCTGGCCGAATTGACAGACCTCTGCAAGCAGCACGATCTTAATCCGCAATTGGTGACCGAGCTTTTTACTAAAATCATGGAAGAAGTGGTAAGGAACCACAATCAACTTCGTGATGCGTCGCTCTGATTTCCCCCCTCCAGCTACCCCTTTACAAGACCGTATGTCTTGCGTCTTTGAGATTCTCTGATAGAATGCTCGCCCCTCGTGTCTGTTGCCAGTAATTGCGGCTGCACAGCCACTTGCAGAGGGTAATAAAGCAGGTGTGGTGCATCGAATCGATCTGAATCCGATGTGACGACATCAACTACTAGGAAACATCATGAAGCCAGATATCCACCCAAAATATGGTCCGATTAAGGCCACCTGCAGTTGTGGCAACGTAATTGAAACCCAATCGACGTTAGGCAAAGACCTCCTGATCGAAGTGTGTTCCGAATGCCACCCTTTCTACACTGGCAAGCAGAAGCTATTAGATAGGGGCGGTCGAGTGGATCGCTACAAGAAGCGGTTTGGTAGTCGTCGCCTTTAGCGCGTTTAGAAGATAGTTTCTGTCGAGAGTTCTGCTTTCTCCTGTTCATCCAATTCCACGCCAGGTAACTGTGCGTCTGGCATTGAGGGCGCGTTTTCGGTTCTAAAATACTCGAAAATAGTATTGTCCGCTCCCGGAGTAGCCAAGGCTCCAGTGGATTTATCGATCAGCAGGTCCACGATGCCATCAGGGCGCCGCATGGTGTTTTCTGGTGCATCTGCCAGCGCGTCTCGCATAAAATTGATCCATATAGGTACGGCAACAGTGGCGCCCTGTTCCCTCTCACCCAAAGGTTCGGGCTGGTCGAAGCCCACAAAAACAGTGGTGGCGATATCCCGGTTAAATCCAGAAAACCAAAGTTCCTGAGGGCCGTTGGTGGTACCGGTTTTGCCCCGCAGATCGCCGCGGCCCAATTCGCGTTGTACTCTATTGCCACTGCCTTCCGTAATTACCGATCGCAGCATGGAACTGAGAATAAAAGCGACTCGCGAATCGATGATGCGAGGTGCGGGATTAATAGATTCACTTGATTCGCTATGGGTGACCGCGCAATCTTCACAGACCACAACTGGATTCGCCTGATAGATAACGCCATCGGCGATGCTGGAAATTTTCCTGATAAACCAGGGTTCGACCTTGTATCCCCCATTGGCAATTGCCGAGTAGGCGGTGACTAATTCCAGGGGTTGCACATCCTGACTACCCAACGCCACGGTCAAATCGTTGTGTGGAAAATTCTGCGTTTGAAAACCGAATTTGGCGGCGAAGGGCAATACCTTGCTTGAGGTCAACTGATCGTAAAGGCGTACCGTCGGTACGTTGCGAGACTCTTTTAATGCATAGCGTAGCGTGATCGGACCGAGGAATTCTTTATCATAGTTATCGGGACGGTAGCCACCTCGAGTGATGGGGGCGTCATTGATCATGCTGGCGGGAGAATAGCCATGTTCCAAAGCCGCACCATAAACGAATGGCTTGAAATTAGAGCCTGGGGGTCTGGGTGTAATGACCCGATTAACCTGGCTGCGACGAAAATTATAACCCCCCACCAGCGCAATGATTTCGCCATTAGAGGGAGAGATCGAAATCAAGGCGCCGTCTATATCGGGAACCTGCCCTAATTGCCAAATCTCGTCGCCTTGTTTTAATCGGATTAAGTCTCCGATTTGAACCACATCGGCCGCGGCATCCGGTCGCGGGCCGACTTCATTTCGGTTTCTAAATGCTCGAGCCCAGCTCATACCCTGCCATGGCACCTCGATAGTATCGCCAGATTTCAACAAAGCACTGAAGCTCCGCTCTTGTACCGCCACGACGATCGCTGGCTGCTGTTGGCCATAGACTGGCACGCCTTGCAGGTGCTGCAGCCAGTTAGTAGTTGCATCGATGGTAGCTGCCGGATATTGCGCGACGGGTCCGCGGTAGCCGTGGCTCCTGTCATAGTAGCTTTCCAGGCCATCAATCAGGGCCCGGTTAGCCGCCATCTGCAGGTCCCCATCGATGCTGGTGGTGACGACGAAGCCCATGGAGTAAGTCGCTTCACCATAGTCTGCATAGAGTTTCTGGCGTACCATCTCTGCGATGTAGGGAGCGGGGACTTCGATGTTTCGATTGTGTCGGCTGGCAGTCACCGGTGCGGCATCGGCCAGATTAAATTCTTCTTGGCTGATCATGTCCTGGTTGAGCATATTGCGTAGTCGAACTTCCCGGCGCTGGACAGCCCTAGTGGGGTTGTTTAATGGATTACAGGTTGATGGGCAGGGCAATAGTGAGATCATCATTGCTGCTTCGGCCAGGTTGAGTTCGCTTACCTGTTTGCCGTAGTAGATTAACGCGGCGGCGCCGATGCCATCTGCACCGGCGCCAAAGTAGATGGTATTCAGGTAAAGAGTCAGCACTTCTTCTTTGGTCAGTTCCCGCTGAATCTGCAAAGCGAAAGGAATCTCTTTAAATTTCCGCAAATAGACATTGTCACTGTCGAAAGACAGATTGTTGGCTAACTGCATGGTGATGGTACTGCCGCCCCCCAGCCGCGCACCCACGATGAAGCCATACAATCCTCTTAACAGGCTCTGTATGTCCACGCCGGGATGAGAATAGAACCGCACGTCTTCGGTGGCGATGAGCGCATTAGTCAGTAATTCGGGGATTTCCTCGAAACTCACCGGGTTTCTACGATTGCCAATTTCATCAATGAGTCTTTGGTCGGCGGTTAAGATCCGCAGCGGCGTCTCCAACTGCACAGCTCGATAGGTCTCAGCCGACGGTAACAGAGGGGCCACGTAGAGGTACGCCGCCGCAGCCACCATGACAACGCCCGCGAGCCCAGCAAGGACCACCAATGCTGCCCATTTTAAGTAACTTTGAAGTTTTGCTTGCACCCGGTATTGCCTCTGATTCAGGACTTGCAATGGCATTGAAGGAAATAGGTAGTCGAGCTATGGCATGATGGGATCGAATACAACATACTCAGCGAAACCGAACTAAATAGTATACACCTGGCTTGCAATAAAGCCCTGAAATTCTGGGACTTTTCCAGCTGACTGGCGGTCAGAATAGCAGAGGTTCGGACCGATCTTAGGACCGCCGGAAATCTCCCCATGTCATGCTTTGAGGAGCGTAACGAGCGCAATTAGTTGCGTGCCTGTGGATTCACTGGCTGAAGTCTTCCCAAGCCAGGATTATTACCTGTTGCGGCCACAGTGACTGCGTGCTAAACGTGACCTGATTCAAAGAATTTGAGCAACACTTGGTTCACCATTAAATGGTAAAGTCATTTATTCTGAAAGCTTTATAATTAATTGAAAACTATAATAATTATTTATTCGGCCGATACTGGGGTCTGGAAGGCTAAAATTTGCGTATAATTTTGCTAAGTTGCTGTTATTATTAGTATTATTTTTGATACACAAGATGTAGGCGGTTTTTCCGGATTATGCCACTAATTGTGCCATTAGGCGCTAGCCGATGGCGCCTATTAGTAAGGTAGGAATTACAGTCCACTTTGAAAATTGACATGGGATTGATCTAGGTGCTGGAGATA